>CAJUTA010000027.1 GCA_910589685.1 uncultured Ureaplasma sp. | reverse complement strand
TTCACCGTTTAGGTATTCAATCTTTTGAAGTCAAAATGGTTGATGGAAAAGCGATTCGTTTACATCCACTTGTTACTACTGCATTTAATGCTGACTTCGATGGTGACCAAATGGCAGTTCACGTTCCATTAGGAAGAGAAGCTGTGGCTGAAGCTCGTTCAATTATGCTTGCTTCTTGACATATTCTTGGTCCAAAAGATGGAAAACCAATTATTGCTCCAACACAAGATATGGTTTTAGGAATTTATTACATTTCTAAAGAAATAAAAGATGGTCTCGGTGAAGGAATGATTTTTGCTGATCAAAATGAGGTTATTCGTGCTTTAAATGAAAAGAAAGTTGGAATTCATTCAATCATTGGTATTTCAACTAATGTTTATCCAGAAAAAGGTTTCAAAGAAAAAGGACTGGAAGGAATTTTGATTACAACTCCTGGTAAAGTTATTTTTAATGAAAAATTACCAAAAGATTTTGTGTACATTAATTCTCCAAAAGAATTAGATAGTATTAATGAAGATATGGTTGTAAGACGTGGAGAAAACTTTAAAGAAATTATCAAACATCGTCCAACTGTTGCATCTTTTGATAAGAAAACATTGTCATCAATCATTAATAGCTTATATGCAAAATATTCTTATGATGTAGCAATCGTTCCACAAATTATGGATGAAATTAAATCATTAGGATTCTATTATTCAATGATTAGTGCTACTTCAATTTCTGCATTTGATGTTCCTGCATATGATGATAAATATAAATATTTTGAAGAAGCTGACAAAACTGTTCAAAAAATTAAATCTTATTTTGATAAAGGTTGATTAAGTGATGATGAACGTTATACAAAAGTTGTACGTTTATGAAATGATGTTAAAGACAAAGTTACTAAAGATATTACTGAATTAGTAAAATCAAAAGAATTACAAGACAACTCAATTGTTGTAATGGCAAGTTCTGGTGCTCGTGGTAATACATCTAACTTTACTCAATTAGCTGGAATGCGTGGATTAATGTCTAAATCATATAACTATGACCAAAAACATAATTCAAAAGTAATTAAAGATACAATTGAAATTCCAATTAAACACTCATTTATTGAAGGTTTAACTGTATCTGAATATTTCAATTCATCATATGGTGCACGTAAAGGTATGACTGATACTGCAATGAAAACATCGAAATCAGGTTATATGACACGTAAACTTGTTGATACTACACAAGAAATTATTATTAATGATGAAGATTGTTACACACGTCGTGGTATTGTAGTAAGTGATATTGTTGATACTAAAGATAAAACATTGATTGTTCCTTTATATGACAGAATCTATGGTAGAACATTATTATTTGATGTTGTTCATGAAGGAAAAGTTATTGCTAAATCCAACGAATTAATTACTGCTGAAAAAGCAAATGAAATTATAGGTTTAGGTATTAAAGAAGTAACTGTAAGATCTCCATTACATTGTGAATCACAATTTGGTATTTGTCAAAAATGTTTCGGATTAGATTTATCTACAAATAAAGAAATTAAACATGGTACTGCAATTGGGGTAATTGCTGCTCAATCAATTGGTGAACCTGGTACACAATTAACAATGCGTACTTTCCATACTGGTGGGGTTGCTGGCGGATCAAATATTGCTCAAGGTTTTGAACGTTTAAAACAATTATTTGATTGTGTTGAACCTAAAGAATGAGAAAAAGCTAAAATTAGTGAAATTAGTGGTCTTGTTACTGCAATTGAATCAGAAAATAATATTACAAATATTACAATCAAAAATAATAATGATACAGTAATTTATTCAGTTCCAGCTGATAGTTCATTACGTGTTAATGTTGGAAGTAATGTTGAACCAGGTTCAAAATTAACAGATGGTTCAATTGATATGGATGAATTATTAAAAGTAGCGGGAATTAACAAAGTTCATGCTTACTTAATTAAAGAAGTTCAAAAAGTATACCGTTTACAAGGTATTGAAATTGCTGATAAATACATTGAAGTTATTATTCGTCAATTGACTAATAAAGGTATCATTGTTAATCCTGGTGATTCAAACTTATCAGTTGGTAAAATTATTGATATCAATAAATTCAAACGAATTTGTCAAACAATGATTAATGAAAATAAAACTCCGCCAATGATTGCTAATAAAATCTATGGTCTAGACAATGCACCTGCATTATCTGGTTCATTCTTATCTGCAGCTTCATTCCAAGATACAAAGAAAATATTAACTGATTCAGCTGCTCGTGTACAAGTTGATAATCTTATTGGTTTAAAAGAAAATGTCATTCTTGGTAACCTAATTCCAGCTGGTACAGGGTTACAAACTAGTGAAGAAATCATTAGTTATGGTGATGAAATGTTAAGAAAAGAATACTAATACTTTTATTGACAAAGTTAATAAAATAAAACTAGAAGTTATTCAAATTAAAATATGAAATATAAAACTTTAAAAACTTAGAGTTTAAATATTTCATATTTTTTATTTTAGAAAGAGCTGTCATTTCTAAAACTAAAAGATATTTTAATTGATTTAATATTTTATTTTTTATTAGATATAATAAATAAGTTACATCAAAAAATTTTCCTATAGTCCAATTAAAATAAAAATTTAATTGAAGGAGAAACTCTAATGCAAAAGAGTTCAATGCTTAAAAAAGAAGCGGCACAACAAAGTAGAACTTGATACTTAATCGATGCTACTGATTTAGTATTAGGTAGACTATCTGTTAAACTTGCTAACATGCTTCGTGGTAAAAACAAACCAACATGAACACCAAATGTTGATGGTGGAGACTACATTATTGTTACTAATGTAAAAAATCTTCGTTTAACTGGTAATAAACTAGAAAATGAATTCTGATACAATTCTTCACACTATATTGGTGGATTACGTACACGTAATGGGAAAGAAATGTTAACTAAATATCCTGTTGAATTATTGCGTCGTTCTGTTAAAGGAATGTTACCTCAAAACCGTCTTTCACGTCAAATCATTAAAAAATTGTTTATTTATGCTGATGAAAATCACCCTCATCAAGCACAAAATCCAAAAGTATTAAAAATTAGCAATTAAGGTTTATAAAAATGGCAAAAGTAGAATATAAAGGTTTAGGTAGACGTAAAAGTTCTGTTGCTAAAGTAATGTTAGTACCAGGTACAGGAAAAATTTTAGTAAACAAAAGAGAACCAAAAGAATATTTTCCAAATGATCTAGTAATTCAAGACATGATGCAACCATTAGTTGTAACTGAAATTGCTAACATGTATGATGTACATGTTAGTGTTTATGGTGGCGGATTTACTGGACAAGCTGGAGCTATTCGTTTAGGAATTGCTCGTGCTTTAATTGAATTAAATGCAGATTTCAAAAAAACATTACGTCACTATGGTTTAGTTACTCGTGATTCGCGTCGCAAAGAACGAAAAAAATTCGGGTTGTATGGTGCACGTCGTGCTCCACAATTTACAAAACGTTAGAGCAAAACAAAAACATTGGTTTATTCCATTGTTTTTTTATTTATTTAATAATATTTCTATCCACATATATATATATATATGGAGTTATAATAATGGTGTTATTGCAATAATGTATACTTTATAAACATAAGAAGTATATATGAAAAGTAACAAAATAAAATTAGGATTGGGATTGTTCTCTTGTCTAGCAAGTGCATCAATAATCACACCAATTGGAATATCATGTTATCAAAAAGAAGCGAATAATACTAATGAATTAAGCTCAAATTATGCAAATGATAATATGAATATAAATTTAGGTTTTACAAATCCAAATTTAGAAAATAGCAAATCATTTAATAATCTATCAACAAATCAAATAAATCAATATATAAATAATTTGGAAAAATTTGGAAAAGAATCATTTGATGAAATTAAAAATATTTTAAATTTAAACCAAATTAATGATGAAGCAAATCTTGTTGATCAATTTAATAATCTTGATGATTTTAATAAAGAAAAGTTGTTAGACAATACAAATATGATATTAGATGCATTTGAAAAACAAGAAAATTTAGTTAGATACAAATACAAATATTATTTTTTATGAGCTAATTTATATTTAACTAATTATGAAGCAAAATGTTTTGTAAATGTATTAAATTTTTTATCAGGATTAGGCACTTTATCTGATGTTAATACTGGGACACCATGAGTTGATATGGCTTTAAAAATTGGCGAAATTATTGGTGAATTTTCAACAATTATGGCCGAATCTATAAATCATGTAATAAAAAATGGATCTGGTATACATATTGTTCTTGTAGGTGGATTTTTTCCAATAAGATATTTAAAATGAAGATAGTGAACATAATTAAAAAAATAAAAAAATTATATTTAGTTTCTTGATGAATACAATTTCTATTTGTAATGTTTGTTGTTGGAATAATTACTTTTTTTCTTGCAGGTGGATTTAAACAAATTAATAAAAATAATTTAATAGCAATATGATTTGGAATTGGTATTCTTAGTTTAATAACAATCTTACCTATGATTATTCTTCTAATTATTGGTCTTATTCAAAATAATTATTCATCAATAATCGAACAACTAAATATTTCAAAGAAAAAATATGTTTTAATGTGAATAATTAATTTATGATTTTTAATTATTCTAATTAAATTCTTAAATAGTAACAAAAACGAATTTGTTCCAGAAAACTTTAATAAAACAATTAAAAATAATATTTTTTGATCCATTTTACAAATAATTTGAATTGCAATGGAGATTTTTGAAATTATTAATAATAACTTAAAAGTTCAACCATGACAATCAAATATAGTTGCGATGGTTTGCACACCATTAATTCTTATACTTATGTGTTTCTTATTTCATAAATTTGTTAAACAATCTTTCTTTGCATTGCAGCTAGATAATAAACAAAGAAAAGAAAGAATTATGTCATTTATTCCTGTAATTAATAATTTTGTTTTTATAAGAAATAATTTGAATACAAATTTAAAATAAAATAATAAGTGGATATTGAAAAATATCTATTTTTTTATTTATAAATTAAAATATATTTTAAAGAAAATAAGAAAAATATTTATGAATTTGTTAATTATTGTTGAAAACATAATTTTTATGTATAATTATTAAGTGTTTATTGGAAGTATAGCTCAGTTGGTTAGAGCACACCCCTGATAAGGGTGAGGTCGGTGGTTCGAGCCCACTTACTTCCACCATATTTTGGGGGCTTAGCTCAGTTGATAGAGCATCTGATTTGCACTCAGAAGGTCGTGGGTTTGACTCCCATAGCCTCCACCATTTTAAAATAGTACTACCACTAGTTTTATAATTGGTGGTTTTTTTATTGTTTATAAATTTTATTCACTTTAATTAATTCTTGAAAATTAAGAATTAAAATAAATATTTCCTATTTTTTGAATTCATAACAATTATTCAAAAATTATTAGAGTAAAATTATTTTGAAAACTTTATAAATTTATCAGATATATTATTATGAATTACTTTAATTTAAAACCATGAATCAAGCAATACTTAATTAATAAAAAATTCAATGATTG
>CAJUTA010000026.1 GCA_910589685.1 uncultured Ureaplasma sp. | reverse complement strand
GTTTGCTGGGAAGTAGTTTCCACAGTACATGTTAGCTGGAGTGTTTGCTAAGATTCCGTTTGCAGTCGCACTTGTAGTGTTTCCAGCAGGTACTCCTAGTTGGCTTAAGTCAACAGTTCTTACAGTTGAGTTGTTGATGAAAGCATCAGTTCTACAAGAATAACTTTCAGTAGTTCCACTTTGGTTTGCTCATTTAATATTTTGATTTGCAATAGGTTGATTTTCTGTAATATTTCTAATTGTTGTTGCATTGAATGAGTTTGCATAAATTGAATCAAATATGTATTTATTAGAAATATTGAATTTAATAATAGTTATATAAAATTATTATTTTGATTTTTTATATAATATTATTGATTAATTTATAGAGAGATTTTATGGATGCTAAAATTAGAAAAATTTGAGATAGATACACAGAAACTATCAAAACTGTAGATTTTTCTGGAAGAGAAATCATTAAATCAGCATATGGTGATGAAAATTCTTATTATTGCTGAAATGTTGATCATATATTACCTAATAAAAATAATGCTTATGAAAATCTTCAACCAACACATATTGAAACTAATAAGCAAAAATTTAATTATTCAGCAGGAAAAATAATTCATAAATATAATAATTTTAATGTACTAACAATATTTGAAGTAAAAAAACAGGCAAAACATTCAGGAATTATTTATATTAAAAGACAATATTGTAATAGTGAAATAAATATTTCTGACATTTATTTTAAAAATGAAATAGGATATTTTGAAGATGGTGAAAATACACGGTTTTCGCAATTAAATTTAGAACAATCTATAAAATGTAAAATGTTAATATTTTTTGATGGAAATAATCCAAAAAAATGAAGAATACTATAAAAACATTTAAGCCATTTAACTTTAAACCAAAACCATTTTTAAAAATTAATGAACAAATAAATCTATTGGCTACAAGAGGATTAAACATAGTAAATAGAAATAGATTAATTAAGTATATAAAAAATTATAATTATCAAAATTTTGTTAATGGTTACAATGATTTATTATTTATTAATGAAGATAGAAAATTTAATAAATATAAAAATGATGTAAATTCTAATGATTTAATTGAAATATTTAATTTCGACAGATGAATTGGATTTATGATTTTATCTAATATATTGAATATTGAAAGAATGATATCATCATATATAACAACTGTTATATGTGAATATATGTCTAAATATGATGAATATTCTTTTATTTTAAATTGAGATTTAGATACATATAAATATATATTTAAAGAATATTTTGATGATAATTCAAATAATACTAAATCAGAAACTAAGAAATTTGATGATATAAAAAAGATAATTAAAGGAGAATTTATCAAGAAGAAAAGCTATTCATTATTAGTTAATAAGTATAAAAATTGTGAAAATGATATACCACTTTGAACATTAAGTATTTATTGAACATTTGGTGCAATAAATAAACTATTTAAATATTTAAATCAAGAATTATCAAATAAAGTTTTGGAAAATATTAGCTTTAATATTTCAAAAAAAGAATTATTCATTATTTTAGAATCATTTAGATTATTAAGAAATGATTATTGTCATAATTGTGTCATTTATAATTTTTCTTATCAAATATATGATAAGATAGATAGTCCAATTCTTATTTCTGGTTCAAACAGAATATGGATTTATGAAATTATTTGTATATTAGATAAATTAAATAAAAGAGAACATAAAGATAACTCATTAAAAAATTTAATTGAAGGAAAAATAAAAGAAGTATCTAAAAAATTAAGTAATAAAGATTTAAGAAATAAATTTATAAATACAATTAAAAAATGTGAGAAATAAATCCTCACATTTTTTAATTGTAAGATTAAGACATCATATGTTAAAACATACTTTACTGCGTTAACTTACGAATTATAGCTGCAAACATAGAAAATAAGAATTTACTATTTCGACTCAACTATAATAGCATACACTAAATGCTACCACAAAATATTAAAATTAATTATTTTTTAACATTTTATTTTCAATCGCAACTTGATTAGTTTCAATTTTGCTAGTATTAACTTTTTTATCAATGAATCATACTAATCAAATAAAGAACATAAAGATGAATCAGAATCCAATTACAATTGCAAAATTTGCATAACTCCCTCAAATTGGATTATCAACTGTTCCTAAATTTAAATTAGGGTTAACATTTGTGAATTTTCCATAAATTGATACACCAGCAGTAAATGGAACAATAGATACAAATGTTAAATACATTAGTGGATATACTGCACCAATTTTAAAGATATTTGCAAAGCTTGTTGATTTTTTGAATGGTTGCTTAAATATCAATACCATACTTCCAGTAATAAACACGATTGGATTTAGAATATGATATCAACAAGTGATCACTCATTTTTGAGCTCCAAGAGTTGCAGCTTTTCCACTTTGGATGTTATCTGGCAATAATAATCCGTTTCAAGCTGCTCCAACAATAAAGATATATACTGTTACTACAATTTGCAAATTGTTGTTTTTAAATACTTTTAATCCTGGAAAAAAGAAATTAGTTGCAGTGAAAAATAAAATCATTAAATTAGTTTGGATTGTGAAATAGTTAAATGAATAGAATCAAATATTTTCTTGGTGTGGTTGCACAGCCTCTGCATCTGCACAAAACACAAACCCTACAACAGGTAATAAAACAATTAACATTCCTAATAGTAAATATCTTCTTCAAGTTCCTCATTTGTAATATTCTTTTAATTGAGAATCTTGAGTAAATAAAAGATCTTTATAATAACTTATTACTTCTTTGTTTATTTTTATTGCAAATAATATAAGATTAATTAATGAAATAATAGGGATGAATGAAAGAATTAATAATATACCTTGTCATGTTTTGTTGTTTTCAATTAAGTCACAACCACTCTTAATTGATCAAATTGATGCAAAGATATATCAAGTCATAAATACTGGGAACATTGCTCGCATTACTCTTAATGGAACATTGTTATCTAAGTCGTTAATTCCTATATTTGCATTTGCACCTGTATAAGACACAGTTAGTAAACTAACAAAAACAATAAAAGATGCAATTAGTAAGAATTGTTGAAAAACAATTTTGATAGAGAATCTCTTCTCTATATTTTCAATTTTTCTAATATTTAAAAAATTCTTAATAGTCATAAATGATTACCTAATAATTAATTTAAATAAAATATAATCTACAAATAATATAAAATAATACTACTTTATATGGTATTTTGCTTATTTTTAAATAAATATAAATTGTAAAAGAGAATTATATTATTTTTACATACAATGGAAAAAATTAAATCTACTATAAAATAAATAAATTTTGAAAATTTAAATTATTATCTTTTATATATTTATTTAATATTATTTCAAATAAATAATAGTGATAATCCATTATTGTATTATTTACAACAATACCTAAATACAACTCATCACATTTAAAATATTTTTTTGATTTTTCATTTTTTGATTTTATTATTTTTATAATTTCTTCTATATATGAGTCAATCGAATTAACATTATATATACTATCTTTAAAGAAATTAATAGCTTGTTCATCTTTTTTAAATTGATTTGTTATGTTCCACTTATAGGAAACTATTTCAAACCCTATTAATTTGTTATTTGTTTTATCTTTAAAAATAAAATCAGGTCCATTTTCTTTCCCTTGTTCTTTTGAACTTTTTGTAGTTGAAGAATAATATGTTAAATTATCAAATCAATATTTAGGTAAACCAATAAAAAAATTTCTATCATACATCCAACGAATTTCAGGATTTAAAAAAATACTTATATAACTAAATATATTTTCTTCTATATTTACATGTAAATTTTCTTTTATAGATTGAATAAATTCACTTCTAAAACATTCATCCTCATCAAAAGGCTTTTTTGATAATAAATTTTTTATTTCAATTTCAAAATTAATATTATATTTATTGCTTAATCCTTTGATATGTTTTCTACATATAAATAAATCATTATCAACTTTATTATTGCAACAAAAATCTCATTCACCATCAATAATTTTTGTATATAAGCAAAGATAATTAATTTTTCTATATTTTTCTTCATAAATGGAAGGTGTGTTTCCAGCATTATAAAATTTTTTTCATATGTTCAAATTATATAATATTTGTTTTTTATAAATTGTCTAGTAAGTTTTTAAAATATGCGATAAGCTAAAATCTATTTTTAATGTTTTTTAGTTTAAAAATACAATATTACAATATTTTCTAGAACAACAATTGATTAAATAATTTTTAAATGAAAATATAAAAAGTTTATGCTAATTTATCAAAAAATTGTAAAAACAATTAGTTTTTTCAAAAATAACATTAACAAATTAAATTAATACCTAATTAATATTTTTTATAGTTCACTTGAGTAAATAAATTAAACATTAATTTAAATATAATAAAATATGACTATAAAATAAACCATAAAATAAATAATTTTTTGCATTTTTATTACTAATTTATAACCATATAACTTCTATTTAAGTGTAAATATATACTCCATTGTGTATTGAATGTATAAATATATTTTATTCATTCAATATAAGTAGGTAATTACTCTTATATCATATAGGTTTAGTGGAATAAATTTTATCTTATTTCTTTGATTTGTTTGTTTATATTAGGATAATTTCTAATTTTTTTAAATTTCTTTACTTCAATACATTGTTGGACAATTATTTTTATTAATTTATTGTGTGTAGAATAATATTTAAATAATTAAAAATAAGTAAAAATCATTTTTAAAACATTAAATATTCATAAATAAGCAATAATTATAAAATAGATTTATGGTGGTAGATTTTATGGCTAAAACAAAATTTTATGCAATTAAAAAAAGGGAAGACAATAGGTATATTTAATGATTGAGATGAATGCAAGCAATATGTATTAGGATTTCCTGGTGCAGATTACAAAGGTTTTTCAACTAAAGAAGAAGCACTGAATTATTTAAATGAAGATCAATTAAGCAATTTGAATACTAATGATTTAATATCAAAAAACATCAACATAAATGATGAAATTGAATCTAAGGTTAAATCTGATTTAGAAAATGGTTACACAGTTATATTTACTGATGGAAGTTATAGTGATGAACTTAAAAAATATAGTTTTGGCGTTTATATTCAAACAATAGAAAACAATGAATTAAAAGAATATGAATTTTTTGATTCATATAACAATGAAAAATATTTAAATACTAGAAATGTAGCAGGTGAAATTTTTGGTGTCATAAAAGCATTAGAATGAGCAATCTCAAATAATAAAAATAAAGTCAAGTTTTATTATGATTATGAAGGAATAGAAAAATGAGCAATTGGTAAATGAGAAACTAAAAGTGATATAGCATCTCTTTATTTTGATATTTTTAATAAAAACAAATTATTTTTCGATGCAATAGAATTTCAAAAAGTAAAATCACATTCTAATATTAAATTTAATGACAAAGCAGATAGATTGGCAAAACTAGCATTAAATAATACCAGCGATAAAAGATATAATTTAGGATCTAATTGATGTGTTATTCAAGATTTTGATAATTGTAATTTGTTTTTGGAAAAATTACAAAAAATAGAAAATATAAAAATAACACCTAGTAAAGATGAAAATAAACATTGCATTATTTATAAATTAAATTTATTAAATCAAAAAATAACAATTAATTATTTTGAAACTAAATCATTAACAATTCAAGGGAAAATGTCAACATTATTTATTCACATCCTTGATATATTATTAGAAATATTAGAAGATGATAAATTTGAAAATATTTTGCAAAATATAACAAAAAATAGCAAATGAACTAATATAGAAAACATTGATAAATTTCCTAGTAATTATCCAAAAGAAATATTGAAATTAATTAAAACTGGAATAAAATTGACTGATAATATACCAGATAATTTAGATGATTATACATGATTAATAATGGAACCTTTAAAAGCTCTAGAAGGACATTTAAAATGAAAATTAGATAATAATAAAATTAAATTAAGTGAAAAAAATGCAATAAATTGCTTTGATTATAATAAAGAAAATGGTAAACATGAATTACCCAAAAAAATAAAAATTGATGAAGATGAAAAAAATAAATTAAATAATTGTTATAATTTTTTTAATAAATACAGACATAAAAATTTTCATTTTAAATATATTTTAGATTACTCAGAAAATGACAATTTAATATGTGATAAAAATATAGCAAAACAAATTGCATTGGAATGCATAAAATTAATTAAAGAAACTATATAAAAATGCAAAAATACGAACCATTCCAAATAGTTCAATTAACTAAAAATAAGATTTTATTGATTTGCAAATCATATGAACAATTGGAAGAATTTTATATGCAACTTGAAAAAAAGTTAAAAAAGATGCAATTTAATGGAATTGTATATTTTGACAAGTTATCATTTAAAAATAATGTCTCTAGATTCGTAAAAATACCATTTGAAAATGGAATATTTATTTGGAAAGAATCAAAAAGTATTAAAGGTAATAGAATATTCAAGAAAATAACGTCAGATTTCTTTTATAACAATCAAGATTTACTTGATAATACTTTGTTATCACAAGATGACAAGCAAAGAATTATTAGTGGTGAAATTATATAAAAAACTAGCCCAAGTTTTGGCTAGTTTTGATCATTAATTTCTAAAATTTTATTTTTAAATTCATTTTGCTTATATTTATAATCTCATTGGTATTTTTGCTAGTAATGTTGCTATCATGATTCTTTTTATTTTATTCATAAATAAGATGATGTAAATCAAAAATTAGTGGAATAAATTCATCATTATTTTTTATAAATATTAAACGAATTGGTTTTACTAATTCAATTTGATAAAACAATAATTTATTGAAATCATCTGATTCTTCTAAATATTGTTCAAGATAAGAATTTAAATTTTTATGACATTTTTTTATTATTTTTATTACTTTTTCTGAATGATATTCATCTATTTGATGAAAATGCGAAAAATCATTTTTTGTTATATCATTTAGATTTTTAATTTTATTAATTGCACTTTTCAAGGATCTTTTGTTTTCTAAAATTATGTCATTAAAAAAACTATCACAATTCTTTTTACATCATAAATTATGTAAATTAGAATCAAATTTAAAATAATGAAATTTTAGACAATTTAAATTTATTTTCATTATTAAAATTCAAATTTAGTAAAATTTTCACTATCTTCATTTAACTTAGTGTGACAAATATCATCAGGTCCTAAGTCACCACGTGCTTCAATTCATGCAAAGTTTTTATGACTCTTTTCAACTAATTCTCTTGCTGAATATCTAATATATTCATTATAAAAATTTAAATATAATTTATCAATTTTAGAAATTTCATTTTTGTCAAGTAAATAATCTTCTTTTTCCGCTTCATTTCTAAATAATTTTTGCATTTCCTTGAAACTTTCAACATTTACAGGTCCATAAATTCAAGCTTCAAAATTATCTTTTTCATTAAAATAAGAATCATTTTGACTAGGGAAATTTGATCTTTTTTCTTCTACTCTAAAAAAGAATAACATTTTTTGTATTTTTAAAGCAGAATCTACACCTTTTGTTAATAAATATTTAGCTAATATTTTTGTATTTTTTTCATTCATAATTAATCCTTAACTAAATAAATATTTTATTTATTAGAAAAAATATATATTATAAATATAATATTTATTTTTTCTAATAATTATACATATATTTTATATAAATTTATTTTTCAAGCATTAATAAGTATAAAAATATTTTTGAACTTTTATTTGTTAAAAATAGAAAATGATATTCATATTTTTATTTTTCAAATTTTAATAAATCAGATTTCATTAATAGCATTAAACCTATTAAACAATACTTAATTATCAAAAAAACGAATAAATTATAATAATACAACAACATAATTTTCCTGAATGTACCGTTCTTTAATGAGAATGAGGTACATTTTAAAGCGTTACAATTAAATTAGAAAGGAGGTAAAATTTATGAAATTAAATTCTAAAACTAAAAATGCTTGAAATAATGCACCAGAATGCAATTGTGAATCTTAGGATTGTAAAAGTAATCATAAGATATGTTATATTTGTGGTGAAAAAATGGTTTATGGTGCCCATGAAAGCGTTAAAGGACAAAGAAAAAGTAGATGTGCATGAAATGTTGATCATATTCAACAAAAATCTAGTAATGGTACTAAAAAAATAATAATCTAATTGCAGTTCATATTAAATGCAACACAAAAAAAGCAAATAATAATGCTCTCTCAAATGGAATTATCGAAGTTTTAGCAAATATTACAAAGCAATTTGATTAATATTAAATCTAGAGTAATTGTGGTAAAAATTATTATAATCACTCTAGATTTTTCTTTTATATTTAATATGTTTCTACTATCTTTTAAATTAAAATTTCTTTGAATTTTTCATTATATTGATTAACATCTTTCAATATATTTGTTAGTTCATTAATTTTTGAATCATTATCATTAATTCATTTGAATATGTCTAAATCTAATGGTTTATGAATTTCTAAGAAATCAAATATTGCACAAGGTATTCAACCTTTATAATTCACTTTAAATAATAATTCTTCAATTTCCTGATAAGTATAGTCTTCAAAGAAATATTTAATTAGAATATTTTTAATTACATTATTGTCGATATTTAATTTTCTAAAGTATGTTTCATGTTTGATGATTTTATCTAATCTTTGTTGGAGCAAATCAAAATCAATTGCCATTGATTCTTCATTTTTATTTAATGATTCATCTACAATGATATTTTCAAAATTTCAAATTTCTTTAAATTTTTTATATAACATATTAGATCTTTCTCTAATATCATTAATTGTTCAATTTTCTTTTTCCATAATTGAACGATTAAATCAATATTCATCTTTATCCATTTCTTTTTTCTTATCTATAAAACTTTTATTTGAATAAGATGAATTGTATTCTTTAGCAGTTAATGTTAAATTACCAATCGTATGCTTATAAGCTTCTGCTTCGTTTTCATCAACATTTCAATTTGCATCAAATTTTTGTGGCAAAATGTGTTCAACTGTAATGTTGGAAAAGACATAATTAATTTTTCTTTTATATGTCAATACTCTAATTAAGAATAATTTTGTGAAATCATTACTTTTTTCATAAATCTTGGTCGACATAAATCCATTCTTAATTGCTGCTTCATCTGGAATTGAATATTTCAATACTTTATCATTATTCTTTGGCATGTAAATTAAATTATTGTAAACATTACTAATGAAATCTAAATTTTTAAATTTACTTCTTTTAATATCACCTAAAATTTTTGGAATTGCACGAGTGATTTCTTTTTCATTCCGTTCACCAAATTCTCTAGAAATAATGTAATATTCAAGAATTTTAATTCCAATTTTTAGATTATCTTTGTCTATTATTTCAATCTTATTGAATTCATTGATTTTTGAATAATTTTTGATTATGTAAATCAATAAAACAATATAAGTATTAAATCTCTTTGTGATAATTAGTAATTCATTATTTGAAAAATCTTTATCAAATTCATTTTGATAAAAATATTTGTAATATCTAGCAAATTCCAAATATTCATTTAATAGATTTTCTAAATTATTTTGATATTTATTTTCTTTTAATTCAAGATATGCATTAAAGATTTTTTTGTTTTCTTTATTCGGAATATTAAATGTTTTATATGCAATAAAGTGTCTAAGCAAAAGACTAGAATCTTTATTTAAATATGAATTAAGTTCATCTAAACTATTATTTCAATTTTCAATCTTTTCATCAATATCTTTATCATTTTTATATTCAAATGACAATGATGAAATGAGATCATTCTTTAACATGTCATATGCAGACAACTCTTGTCCAGTTGAGTTAATTTTGGAGAACACAACATTTTCATTTAGATTATTATTAATTTCAATTTTTGTAACAATTGCAAAATTGATTAATTTAATAAAGAAGTCATTGACTTTATCTTCATTAAATTGAGAATTGAAATATTTTTCAATTTCTTGCAAGTTTAAATAATAGTTACTTTGTAAAGTTTCATCATCTAAATTTACTTTATTTCTTAATCCACTATTAATAAGATTTTTAAACAAATTTTTATTTTTAATATTGAAAAGATCAAAATTAAATACTTCTAATAATTCTTCAATAATTCTTTTATTTTCTTCACTCAAAGATTTATTTTTATATAGAGCAATAATTAAAAGAAATATTGTAGTTATTCTTTGCTGACCATCAATGATTAGAGTGTATTTTGAGTCATGTTTAACAATCATTGTGCCTAAAAAATAATATGATTCTTTGTTTAGACTCATATCGTCACATAAATCGTTAATTAATGTTTTAATTTGATCTTTAAATTTTCAAACATATTGACGTTGGAAATATGGAATTCTAATATTAGTATGTTTTTTTAATAATTCTTTAATTGACAAACAATTTGATTCAATATCTTTTTGCATAATTAATTTCAGTATACAAGATTAATGCAAAATGAAATTAAAAATATATTATTATTCAGCAAAATACTACTAAATTTGCAAATAAATATTAATTTATCTTATTTGCTTATTGTGTGAATTTTTAAATTAGCTTTTGTCATGTAAACTTTTAAACTTTTAAATTTTTTATTTATTTCATTTTTAATTGCTTCAAAGAAAACATTTTCTGCATCATGGTTAATGTCTATAATTGACAAATCACAATTATATGAGTCTAAATATTTATGCCATTTAACATCACCTGTTAGAAAACAATCACATTTTCCAATCACATCTTCAATCATTGAAGTGCAACTACCTGCTCCAATACAAATTGTTTTTATCATTTTATCTAAATTAGGTTCCATGTATCTGATTTCTGAAAAATATGTAGATGACAATTTTTTTAGAAATTTTTTAAATTTCATAGGTTTAACTAATTCACAAAAAACTAAATATTTCTCTCTTTTAAAAGAACTTATTTTTATTTTATTTTCTATTTTTTTCATTATTTGATAACTTGTACCAAATTTATCACGGTCAAAACAAGTATGCAATGTAATATTTAAGATTTTATTCTCTCTTAAACGACTAATTAAATTAATATTTGTTTTATCAACTATATATTGCGATTCTTTATCAAAGAAAATTGGGTGGTGGGAAACAATCAGGTTGCAATTGTTTGCAATCGCTTCATTAATTGTTAAATTATTAACATCTAGTGCAACTAGAACATTTGTTAATTCATCTTGTAATCTTTCATTGCATCGATAACCACAAAAGTCTCAATCTTCACAGTTTTCAAATCGATATCTTTTATCTAAATAGCTAGCTAACTCAATTTTTTTCATACAAAAACTCTTTAATTGTTTCAAATTCTAACTTAAATTCTTTATTAACATTAGTATTGAAGATTTTTTTCATTTGTTCAAATTTATTATTTAAATATTCTTTAGTAATTATCTCATGACTTTTGCTTAGAATTGGTCCAATAAAATAATCTCTATTTGATCAGTTGTTTTTATCGTTAGTTTTTGTGCACTCAATAATTTCATAATAATGTTTATTTTCTAAAATAACAATTTCATTGGTAATAATGAAATCATTATTCAATAGAAAATATCTCAATTTACTAATATCAGTATTAGCTTGAAGGATATATTTGTTTACTTCATTATATTTGTTGTTCAAGATTATTTGAATAATATTGTCAGATCCCATTCCACTAATGCACAAGTAATCAATTCTTTTATTTAAATTAAGATTTAACAATCCATCATTAAGAAAAAAATTAATTTTTTTTTCTAAATGTTTTGCACAAACATTTTTATAACCATTGTCAAGCGGTGCTTGATTTATTTCAATATTAGTAACAAATTTTGCTCGAGATTGCTCAATTAATGCAATTGATAAAAATGCATGATCACTTCCAATATCAACAGCGTAGTCAGCATTATTTATAAGTTGACAAATTCCATTTAATCTTGGTTTCAACATATTAAAAAATAATTAAATAAATCAACAAATCTTTTTAATTCTTGGGAATTGTTTTAATGTTCTCAGAACTTTAGATTCAATTTGACGTGTTCTTTCATGAGTAAAATTAAATCTTTCACCAATTTCTTCTAATGTATAAGATTTTTCATATGGTGGCAATCCATAACGCATACGAATAATTTGTTCTTCTTTGTCATTTAAAACTTTTTTGAATATTTCATCAATTTGTTCTAGTAACAATTCATTTTCAATATTAGCTTCTGGGGAAATAATATCATTGTCTTGTACAAAATCAACAAATTGTGATTCTTCATCATGACCAACTGGTTTGTCAAGGCTAACAGGATCAATATTAATTTTTTTGATATAACTAATTTTTTTAGGTGTAAGACCTGCCATTGATCCATCCATTTCTTCACATAATTCTTCAATTGTTGGATCACGGCCTAATTCTTGTACAAGCTTACGTTCACATTTAATCATTTTGTTGATTGTTTCAACCATATGAACTGGGATTCGAATAATTCTAGCTTGATCGGCAATTGAACGAGTAATTGCTTGTCTAATTCATCAAGTTGCATATGTACTAAATTTATTTTTTAAACTATAGTCATATTTACTAATAGCTTTTAATAATCCTTGAGACCCTTCTTGAATTAAGTCTTCTAAATCTAAACCTCTATTCAAATATTTTTTAGCAATAGATGTTACTAAACGTAAATTTGAAGTGAATAATTGATCAATTGCATATTGACGTTGTTCTTCGTCTCCTTTTTTTAGTAATTCACCAAGGTACAATTCTTCACTAGCCGATAACATTTTTGAATCACCCAATGTTTCTAAGAATGCTTTAATACCATCATCTATTCGATCACTAACTGATGAACCACGTCTTTGATGAATAACTAAATCATCTGTATCATCAATACCATAGTTATCTTGTTTTTTAGATTTTCCACCAATTGGATTTGTATCATCAATAATGTTTACATCATTTTTATCTAAAACATCAAAAATTTCTTGCATTTCATCTTCTGTTAATGCAAAATGATCAAATGAATTTTCTATAGTTACTAATGAAAGGTTACCTTTATTTTTTTTATTTTTAGCTGTTAATATCAAATTTTCTAGAATTTGATTTGGTGATAATAATAGAATATTATTTTTATTTGAAGATTCTAGAATCATTCTTTGATTAAAAGTGTCTTTTAATTGTTCATTAAATGACAAATCAGTTTCAAATTTTATTACATCTTTAGTAGATGTTTTTTTTGAAACTTTTTCACTCAATTGTTTACTTTTATTATTGTTTAAAACAATTGATGTTTTTTTCTTTTTCTTTCTTTCTTGAACATCAATTTGAATATCATCTTTTGTTTTTGTTAAACCATGTTCTTCATCTTCATAAACAACAACAGTTGATTTTGAGTTTCTACCAGGTCTTTTAACAATACTATCAACAACAATTGTTTCGCTATCTTTATTGCTAGTTGTCTTTTTATTTGAATTAGTTTCCTTTTTATTATTAGAAACTTTTTTATTTTCTTTTTTTATTGAAGGATTTTCTTTTTTTCTAACAACTTTTTTTTCTTCTTTTTGTTTTAAAGATTTTGTTTCATTAATTATTTTTTTATCTTCTTCTTTTTTATTAACACCTTTGCCTTTAATTGTTGATTTTATTTTTTGAATTAACGATTGTTTTTCGTGCTTCATTTGTAACCTTAAATTAAAAATATGTATTAATTTTATAAATATATTTGTAATAAATCAATAAAAGAATAATTATTTTTTATATATTAATAGTTTATTAAATCTATCAATGAATGAATTATCAATTTTTGAACTTGAGTATAGTGTAGCAATTAATTGACCTTTTTCAACATATTGATATGGATCAAAATTTAATTTTATTCCAGCTTGATAATCAATTAAGTCATCTTTTGAAATCCTACCTGCTCCCAGATCACGACTTATTTCTCCAACTAATTCAGCATTTGAAAATGATAACTTTCCACTTTGATTTGCTTTTATTTCAATTGAATGAATTGGATTGAAATAATTATTATTGATTACACTTTTTGTATCTCCATTCATTTTTTCAATAAAGTTAATCATATATTGATATGCTTTGCCACTATTAATAACATCATCTATCATTTTTTTGGCATCTTCTTTATTAGAACAAATACTTGTTTCAATTAAAATATCTATACAAAATTTGTATATAATGTCATGTAATTGTTGACTAGTTGATTTGTTTTGCAAAAAATCCATAGTCTCTTTTATTTCAATGGCATTTCCAACTGCATGTCCAATTGGTTGGTCCATATCAGTTAAATGGATTTTAACTAAACGATTGAAATGATTTGCAATTTTTTGAATCAAATTTGCTAATTTTTCACCATCTTCATACGTTTTACAAAATGCCCCTGAACCAATTTTAATATCCAAGAAAATATAATCACTTTTTATTACTAATTTTTTGCACATAATACTTATTGCAATTAATGGAAAAGAATCAATTGTTAATGTTGTATCACGTAAAGCATATAACTTTTTATCTGCTGGTACCAATGATGCACTTTGTAACATAATCATAACATTTGTTTCATTTAGTAATTTTTGAAAATTATTTTCATCATATTCATAACATATACCAATTGATTCTAATTTGTCAATTGTTCCACCAGTATGTCCTAATCCACGACCAGATAATTTCACTACATCATATCCAATAGCTGCCAATATTGGACTAATTATTAATGTTACTTTATCTCCAATTCCACCAGAGCTATGTTTATCAATTACTAAATTTAATTTATTTGTAGCAATTGGTTCGATTTTGTCACTTTTTGCACAAATAGCTTCAGTGATTCAAAACATTTCATCATCACTTAAACCATTAAAATAAATTGCCATTAAAAGAGCAGAAATTTGATAATTTTTTACATCACCACTAATTACATTATCAATAAATTCAAAACATTCTTTTTTAGTTAGAGGAACATTTAATTTTTTCTTATTTAATATATTAAGAAAAGACATTTTTTAACCTTTTTGGATATAAGTTAAATATTTTATAATGAAATATAGTTAAAAAATAATTATTGCATTAATTCCATATGAATAGGTTCTATTTATATATGTTTATATATAAACTAATATGGCGCAATTTTTACTATAATTATATATAAATAAAGATTATTTAAAAAGGTACCAAATATTATGAAAAAAACTAAAAAATTTGCATGAATGTTAGGAATACTTGCAGCAAGTAGCATTCCATGTATTGCATTAACATCTATCTCATGTTCTAAAAGTAGTGGAAACTATGTTGATTTTAGTCAACCATCTTATAGTGCCTTACCAGAATTGAACTACAATCCATACACACAACCGAAGAAACCTAATTTAAATTACAATGATGTTTTAAATGATGGTTTATATTCAATTGGTACATATGATTCTAAAATAATTGGTACAGCTAATCGTCTTGAACAAACAAACATATATAATAGCCAAGCTTATGCAAAGTATCATGATGCTTATGGTTTTGAATATCCTTCACAAGAATATGATTACAAAAAATTAGCTACAGAACAACCTGGTCGTATAAGTGATTTAATATTAGAAAATAAAAATAATCCAAGTGACACAATTAGTGCATTTGATGCAGTTTTGGATGAATTTGTTGTAGATGAAAATGGTAATCCAATTACTCTTATTTGAAAAGATCCGAATACTGAAAAAGAAGAAAAATTTGAAAATATTAGATTTAGTGATCCTAAATGAATTATTCAAGAAATTGCTAATGGACAATTGAGAAAACATCGTGCAGCAATTAACATGTATAGAAATAAGATTGATAATATCAATGCAGTAAAGAAACAATTTACAATTTCTACAGCAACTAAAGGTTCAGCTCCATTAGGATTATTTGCACCTGCTGGTGAAGTTGTCAATATTGAATTTGATGAAGCTACTTGGGAATTATTAAATAAAAATAAAGGTACTTTTGATGTTGTTTTAAGTCAAAACCTTTGAAATAATTATTCTAAAGATAACAGTGGTCGCCCATCTAATCGTTATCCATATGTAAGAACAGTTTTTAGTTTAAATGATTTAATAACTAAAGAAAGCCAAGCAACAAGAACAATCAAAATTGGTTCTCCATTTGGTGGTGGAATATCATTTTATATTCATAACACATTAAAAGATGATCAAAAGTTTTTTTATGATAGTCCTGCAATAAGCTTGAATTTTACAGTTAATGGAGCTGTTCCATGTATGTTTTATCAAGATGGTGTAACAACAGAATCTGAATGAAATCAACAAAAACAAGATGTACAAGAAAATAAATTAGCTCCAATTTTACAAGCAATTGCTCCATACTATTCAATGGAAATTCCATTTAATGATTTAAATACAATTGGAGGTCGTCCAGTTAGTGATTTAATTTACCCAAAAAATAATTTTAAAAAATGAAATGATTTTTTATATTTAAGTAATTATCTTGCTGGAAATGATTTAAAAAATTCAATTCGTAGACTAGATATGGAATTTTGTGATGACATATGAGGTTCTGCAGCTGCTTGAGGAGGGGGTATGAGATTTTATTGTCCAACTCCATGAGGAGTGAATTCATTTTTCTACAAAACACCAGCTGAAGTTTTCAATGCAGGGGATTCTTG
>CAJUTA010000025.1 GCA_910589685.1 uncultured Ureaplasma sp. | reverse complement strand
ATATGAGATCAATCACATATTCAAATGTTCTTAAATTCAGTCAAAGTGATGTGGAACATTTTGGACAGTCATCAATTGTTAACCGTTTAGTAATTGATATTAGTACAATTGCAATTGCGATGGAAACAGCATCTCGAATGTTGGTAAAAGCAATTCTTATTTATATTGGTGGATTAGTTGGACTTGTTGTTACAGTTTTTATGAACAATTCAGTTAATTCATTTGCAAATTCTTATTCTACACCACCTTGATTGGTGCTTGTTATTATTCTTGTTATTTCTGTTACATTATTAACAATTATTATTGTTATTGCGCTTTTTTCACAAAAAAGTTTCAAACAAACACAGGTCGAACTAGACAATATCAACTATATTGCTCAAGAAAATGTTATTGGACAAAAAGCTGTTAAATCTTTTGTTTTGCGTAATAGTCAATATGAAAACTTCGAACAAGCAAACATAAAATTATGTAAAGCTGCCACTAAGGCTGGTTGCATTATTGCAGGAATTTTACCAACAATTTATTTTTTCTTTGATTGTTCAATGTTGATTGTTGTTTGAATTAGTGATGCTGAATCAATTAAATACATTATTTCTACATTTATGCTAATTGGATTAATGGTTGTTGCTTTGGTTTTATCTATTGTTGGAATTACACAAGTTAGTCGTTCAATCCCTTCATATATAAGAATGCGGGATTTAGCATTATATGAAACACATATAAAATATCCAAGTAAAGATGCTAAATTAACAAATGAAAATAACATCATCTTGAAAGATTTAAATTTTAAATATCCCAATGCAAAAGAAAATTCACTAGAAAATATTAATATTGAAATTAAATCAGGCGAAGTTGTTGGATTAATTGGATCAACAGGTAGTGGCAAAAGCACACTTATAAATTTATTGATGAGAATGTATGACATTAGCGAAGGTGAAATAAAACTAGCCAATACCAATATTAAAAAATTTAGTAAGAATCAATTAAAAGATAATATTTCTTATTGTCCACAAAATGTAGTTTTATTTGAAGGGACAATAAAATCTAATATTTTATTTGGTAAACCTGATGCAAATGACCAGGAAATTATAAATTCTGCAAAACTAGCTTGCTTATATGATTTTGTTGTTTCAAAACCAAATGGATTTAATAGTGAAGTAGCACAGCGAGGAAAAAATTTAAGTGGCGGACAAAAGCAAAGATTGTCACTAGCTCGTGCATTAATTAAAGATTCGCCATATCTATTTTTAGATGATGCAACATCAGCTCTTGATATGATTACAGAAAAAACAATTTGTGATGAATTAATCAAGAATAAAAAGAAGCAAACAATTTTAATTGCATCTCAAAGAATAACTGCAATTAAAAATATGAAAAAAATTATTGTTATTGAAGATGGCAAAATTATAGGTTATGGATCACACAAACACTTATTAAAAAATTGTGATTATTACTATAATGTAGCAATTGCACAATTAGGAGAACAAGAGGTCCATAATGAAATTTCTTAAAATCATTATTAGCTTTTTGAAGAACTATTTAAAATATTATAAACTTCAAATAGTTTTAATTATTATCTTTACTTTATACACATCAATTGGAGCAGTAGCAGCAACAATTGCGATGCAATTTGCTATCAATTCAATTGGACAAAATGATTTCTATGGAACAATGCTTATATGTTCAATTATTTTTGTATATTACATTTCTGGATGATTCGCTCATTTTATAGTATATTATTTGAATTCAAAAATTAGTCAAAAAGCTATCTATAGAATTAGAAATGATTTATTTAAAAAAATAAATGAATTACCAATGCAGTATTTTGATAAAAATACTCCTGGTGATGTTATGTCTAACTTTACTAATGATGTTAATAATGTTGCGGTGTTTTTATCTGATAGCTTTGCTGATTTTTTTGGATTCTTAATTTGATTATTTGGTATAGGTATAGGTTTATTTATTCTTTCTTGATCTTTAGCATTAATTGTATTTGGTTTATTTGTAATTTCTTTATTTGTCATTATTAATAAAGTACGTAAATCGTTACCATATTATACTGAGTATCAAAAAGAACTTGGCAATTTTACGAGCATTATTGAAGAAAATGTTTCTGGTCAAGGAATAGTTGATCTTTTCCAACAACAGACTAAATTTCAAGCAAAATTTGAAAAAGTTCAAAAACACTTAATTGATCAATGAGAAAAAGCAACATTCTTTAGTTTACAATCTTATCCATATGTTGATTTATTTGCAAATTCAATTATTGCAATAGCAACAGCTGTTGGAATTTTATTCATTAACTTTGATTTCAATTTTATTAATATTCCGGCTTTTGTTGGTGATGGTTCACCACAAGCATATGTTGGAACAATTGCAATATTTATTTTATTAACTCGTAATTTCTTAAATGCTTTGTATCAATTACCAGTTGTCTTTAATGTCGGTTTATCAATGAAAGTTGGTGTTGAAAGAATTAGCGAAATTCTAAATAAAGAAACTGAATTTAATGCATTTGAAAAAATAATTATTGTTTTAGCAAATGATATTAACAAGAAACGTGACAATTCCAAGAATATGAAAGAATTATTACCTGAAATTAAATTTGATAAAGTATCTTTTGAATATGAAAAAGGTGTTCCTATTCTTAAAGATATTTCATTTGAAATTAAAAAACAACAATTTGTTGGAATTGTTGGCCCAACTGGTAGCGGGAAAACTACGCTAATTAATTTATTAACAAAATTGTATGAAATTAATAAAGGAACAATTTCTATTGGTGGAACTTCAATAAAAGAAATTAATCGTGATTCTTTGCGTAATAATATTACATTAGTTTTACAAGATACATTCTTATTCAATCGAACAATTCGGGAAAATTTAAAATTAGGTAATCCTTTAGCCACAGAAGAACAAATGATTGAAGCATGCAAGAAAGCTCATTGCCATGATTTGATTCTTAGTTTAGAAAATGGATATGACACAATTTTGTCAAATGATAGAAATACTCTATCAAAAGGACAAAAACAATTATTATCAATTGCTCGTGCTATCATTACAGATTCTAAACTTATTGTTTTTGATGAAGCGACTTCATCTGTAGATATAAGAACAGAAAAACTAATTCATTTAGCAATGAAGAATTTATTTAAAGAACGAACTGTTGTAATGATTGCTCACAATCTTTCAACTATTCGAAATGCTGATAACATCCTTGTAATTAAAGGTGGAGTGTTATTAGAAAGCGGAAATCATAATGAACTATTAAAATTAGATGGTTTCTATGCTCAATTACACAAGTCACAAATTAACGAACTAGATTAATTAATAAACTTTTTTACTAAATTTGCTACATTTTTTGGTTGATGAAAATGTGGAGAGTGTCAACATAACTCAACAGTTTTTACTTCAAAATAATTTGGAAGACTATCAAAATAATTATGTGTTAATTTGTAATTAATTACAAAATCATCACGACTAATTATTACAAGAGTCTTCTTTTTATTTTCTAAATATGCGATATTCAAATATTTTAAAATGTCTTTATCAAATATACTTCTTAAGAAGGATATTGTATTCATTCGAATTGGTAAATAAATTTCTTTAAATTTCTCATAAAAAGAATTTTCATCTCCATTTTTAGATAATCTGTGATTTTTAGAAACTTCAGAATATCCTTTAATTAATGAATAAATCATCTTTGATATAGTTTGATTTAAATAAGTATATGGCGCTTCTAAGATTAACTTATCAACCAAATTATCATTTAATAAATTAATTATTACAGCAATAGCTGCTCCTAAGCTATGACCTCAAATAGTTAATTTATTTTTATAATTAATTTTTTTGTAATATTCATTAATTAATATTGCTATTTTAAAAATATCTCAGTCACCATACTTTAATTTTGTATTATGTAATGGTAAATCAATGGTATAAATATTGCAACTATCATTCATTTCTTCAATGATTTGTTTTCAAGTCTTACTTGATGAACACAAACCATGAATTAGCAAGATGGTAGATTCTGCTTTATTCTTTGCTGGAAAATAATTAATTGACAAATCATTTACTTTAACACTTTGCTCAAAAACACTAATGATGTCTTGATTTTTATTTTGACTTAAAATTTTTTCTAGTCCAACTTTTCAAAATTGGAATTGATATTTATTATGATTAATAAATTCTAAATTTTCTTCAAATATTAATTTTTGATTATTTATCTTTAATTTGTATTCACTATATTTACTAGATAAATAAATATAGTAGAAAAAATTAGGTTTTAGTTTTTTAATTTCTAACTTAATGAAATTATAAATTGAATTACTAATTAGTTCTTGATTAACGTTTTTATCAAGATAAACTATAAAGAAAAATGCAATTGACTTTTCATTTTTCATCATTTCATATTCAATCAAATTAACAATTGTTCAAAATGAAATGAGAATATTTTTGTATTCATTTAGAATATTTTTTTGATTTTTAATGAATAATTGAATTGAAGCAAAACATTTTGCTTTATTCAATATTTCATACGGAATAACACAAACAATCTTATTATTTTTGTACCCTATAATAATGTACTTGCAAACTAATTGTAGATGCTTTATAAATTCATTAAATAATTCAGCAACAATATTTTCCTCAATTTGTTTTTCAAATTGATTGCATGCTAATAATCGAATTTCATCAATTTCACTATTAGATAATTTATTAATTTTTATCTTTTTAAAATGAAACATATTAATTGAATATCTATTAATCAAATAATAACTAAATTTTATTAATTCATTTTAAAAAATTCACTATCTTAATCATTTTTATTTAAAATTAATTTAATTAATATGAAAAAATGAAATAAAAATTTCTTTGTCTTGTTATTTGGATTTTCTCTTTCATTTGCACTTCCTCTATCGTCTTGTTCAACTCAAACAAACAATTCTACAAGCTATGCAGAACTGTCAGAACAACAAGTAAATTATTTAAATAAAAATTCACTATCGTTAAATTTTAAATACATTGGAAATTATGAAAGTTTAAACAATCAAATTAATAAATTAGTTAGTGACTCAAACACATCACTAACAAATGATATTTTTGATTTTAGAAAACTGGCGAGTTGAACTCAAGAACTATTTGGATCAGATAGCGCTAACTTAATCATAAATAATGTGCAATTTTCTCAAAGTGGAACTGGTTGAGTATTTGACTATTCTCTTGATTCAATCAATAATTTAGTAAATTATTACATTGCAACTAATGCGCATGTTACTAATTTAGAGTTAAAATATCCTCTTTTCAATACATTGGAAAATTCTGAATTAAAAGATGAACAGAGATTTTCTATTCAAATTGGTTTTCCTATTAATAATAAAAATGTTTCAAAATATGAATCATATATTTCGCAACCATATAACGACAACCCAATTGCTATTTATGATTCTCAATATTGATTTCCTGCTCAAAATTATAATGAAGAACAAAATACAATTTTGCAAACATTACCAATTGGTCAGTTAGACAATCAAAATAAAATTAGTGTTGAATCAAGTAAAGAAATTTGCTTTTACTATGAAATAAGTCAATTTAATAGTAATTCTAAAAATTATTTATTTGTTACAATGGATGCAAATAATAGATACAAAGTTATTCCAAGTTGGAGAATAGATAAAATTAATCAATGATTGAATTTTTCTCCATTAGCAGATGATTTTCAGATTATAAAATTACAATACAATTCCAAAATTCAAAATAATATTAATTCATTAGAAAAAAATTCTAAATTATTGCAAATTCAAAACAATATTAAACAAATGTTAAATTATAGAAACGATGAAATAATTAATGAAAACTCTTCATACATTTCTCGGTTAAATTATTTGATTGATATGGAAAAAAATAATAAAAATTATGATAATAAATGATTTTTGTTTAATGATTTTAATAATTTAAATAGTGATGATTTAATTTCATTTGGTGGATTTCCAGTCACTAAAGAAGATGATGCTAGCTATGCGGTTTATAAGTATGCATATGGTGCTAAAAGTAACATTTATTCACCAAACCAATATTTACACAGACCAATAATTTGATATCAATATAACGGCAAGTTCATTATAAACAATTACAATAATTCAAATAATTGATTGATACAAAATCAACAAACAGGCCCAGGATCTTCTGGTTCTATGGTTATTGCTAATAATCAATGAATTGGAATATATTGAGGAGTTTCATATTATGGTAGCGAATATTATGGTGTATTTACTCCAATTTATAGTTCAGATCCTCAAAAACAAACACTTGTTACTAAATATTTAGAATATATTAAAGCAATTGATTCTAATTCAAAATTATTAGAATTATTTAATTTAATTAATATGAAGAAATAATAAAAAAATGAAAGAAAAGCAATACCATTTATCTGATCACTGTTTACATGATAAATATGTAAAAATAAAATATGTTTTGTTTGATGATAAAAATATAGTTACAAAATTAGAGAATATTGGAATATATCCTGATGCTACTGTTTTTGTTAAATCTTTAGGTAAAAATAATAGTGTAATAATTCTAGAAATAAATAATATTGATTATGGCATTCGTAGTAGCGATGCTTTCAATATTTTGGTTACATTAAATGAAAAAAATAAATAATAATTATTGATACAATACATATTGACTATTTTCTTATTAATATTTTTTCAATAATTATGAAGAAAGATTAACTTAATGAAGTTAATAAAAAATAACTTAGAAAATATAAAGAAATTTTTGCTAGTAGGAAATCCAAATGTTGGGAAATCAACATATTTCAATCGCCTTACTTGACAAAATTCACCAATTGGGAATGCAGATAGAATCACTGTTAGTGCAACTTCTGGAAGTCTAAGAAAAGATAGAAATATCAAAATAATTGATTTGCCAGGTATCTATACATTGAATTCGTCAAGTGATGATGAAAAATATGCAATTAATGCAATTCTTAATTTTGAATACAATTCAATAATCAATATTGTTAGTGTTTCATCATTGAAACGTGATCTTTTTTTGACAACACAACTCCTAGAAACAGGTATGCTTGATGAATTAGTTATTAATATGGCTGATCAAATCAATTCTAATAGTTTAAATCTTTTCAAGTTGTCACAAAAAATTAAAGTTAAAGCAAATTTAATTACTGCATCTAAGAATAAAGGTGTAGTTGAAAGCATTAAATCATTTTTATTTAATTCCAACACAAGTTCAAAATTTAAATTAGATTATGGTGACAAAATTGAAAATTTAATTAAAAAAATTGAATCACTTGTTCCAGAAAATAAATTTAGATTTAATCATCGTTTTTTTGCAATTCAATTTTTAGAAGGAAATAATCAAATTGCCACCCTTGCTCATGAATGAAACATCTATAACAAGATTCAGTCATTATTAAAAACTAATAAATTAACAATTGCTAAAACAAAGAAAATAATTCGTGATGTTCGCGAGAAATTCATTATCGATACATTAAATTTTTCCTTTAAAGATGAAAAAATCTTTAATAATAAAATTGAACAAAAAAAGAAATTATTTATAAGAATTGATAAGTTATTGCTTAATAAATTTTTTGGAGCGCTAATTTTTCTTTTAATAATTGCTGCAATTTATTATTTAACATTTGGCGAGTATGCAGGCGGTTTTTTAAATGAAAAACTAACTAGCTTGTTTGATTTAATTAATGAGAAAATAATTCAATCAATGTCTTATACAAGACCTTGAGTGCAAAATTTAGTTGTGGATGGGATACTAGGTGGAATATTTACTATGATTGGATTTATTCCATACATTACCATAATGTTTTTATGTGTTAACTTTATAGAGCAAACCGGTTATTTATCACGTGTTTGTTTATTGCTTGATAAACAATTAGAAAAATTTGGAATTAGTGGTAGAAGTGTTTTATCTCTTATTACAGGAATTGGATGCAACATACCAGCTGTAATGATGGCTAGAAATTGTCACTCATTTAAAGAAAGAAGAGTAATATTTTTAATTGCTCCATTTATTGCATGTAGCGCAAGATTAGTTGTTTTCACTTGAATAATGCAGGCATTTGTTGGAACTCAATATTCTTGATTACTAGGTATTGCATTTACATTTTTCACTGGAATTATTACTTTATTTTCTGGTTTATTCTTTAGCCAAACAATTTTTAGAAATGACAAAACATTTTTGCTAACAGAACTACCAAATTGAAGATTACCAAGTTTATTAATTATTTTTAAAACACTTGGATTAGAAGTTTGATCGTTTATTAAAAGAATTTTTATTTTTATTTTTATTGCAAATTTAATAATGTTTTTATTGATGTATATCTCTCCAACTACTGGATTAATTGATGACACATCATATTTGTTTAATAGCAGTATTGATTGAACAAAAGCATCATTTTTGCAATATATTTCATTGCCTTTTCAATATCTTTACTATCCAATTGGGCTAGGACAAGATTGACGTTTTGCAACTTCATTAATAACTGCTGCTCCAGCAAAAGAAATAGCAGCTAGTAATATTTCATTAATGTTTTCAGGATCTGATGTAGTTGATGTTACAACTGCCATTGGATTTAAAAATGCATTATTCGCCCCAAATTCATTAGTTAGTTTGCCAATTGCATCATTAATTTCTTATATTATTCTTTTTGCATTTTATGTTCCTTGCATGTCTACCATTGCAATTATGAAAAAAGAAGGTGGAACAAAAAACACATTATTGCATTTAGGATATGCATTTGTTTTATCTTATTTATTATCATTAATTGGATATGCATCTATTGGAAGTGTTGAAAAAATTGTTTTATCACCACAATTAATTAACAATTATTTATTAATTACTAGTTGAGTAATGCTAGCAGTATCTTTTCTTGGGATATCAATATATTTGATTGTTAAAACAATTTTAGCTAAAACATATCTAAAAACAAATAGCATCAAAATATACAAAAATTCACGTCAATTTTTGTTTATTTCATTCTTTATTTTTTCAATTGGGATTTTTATTTTAACATTATTCATTTTTATTTATTAGGTGTAAAATAAAAGTAAAAAAATAATATATTAATTTCAAAGCTGTGAAAATATGAAATTTAAAGCTAAAAAAACAATTTTCTTGTCTATATTAGGACTTGCGACTGGATCACTTGTATTAGGAAGTGTTTTAAGTCTTTCATCATGTAAAAGTGAAGAAACTTACAATTATGAATTGAGTTTATCGGTTGCTAAAAAACTTTACTCTGATTACAACAATGAATTATTTAATGTAATTGGTGATGGTATTTACCAAGTAACAAAAGATAATGAACAACAAGTAAAAGATGTTGTTAGTAAATATTTAGATTATACTAATGATTTGATTAATAGATTGAATGCAAATCAATCAACAATTAATTCAACTGAAATGAATAATTTCATTGATCTAAATGTTTGATTACGAGGAATTCAATTTGAATTACAAACAAAATTGAAATTACTTAATGCAAATATTCGTTACTTAATTTCTGATATTAATGATACATTTTCTATGACTAACTATCATAAAACATTTAATCGTCATGTTTTAGCTGCTGCTAATAACTATGATGGGAAAACTGTTGAATCAAAACGAACAGAATTACAAAACATTAATAAATACATTAATGATGTTTATTCTAATTTAAAAGAAGGATTAGAAAATGATGTAACTTGAAGTGGAGTGTTAGCAAAACACACAGTTGGTCAATTATTACAAAACCTTTATCAAAATGAATTAGTAAAATTTGCTAAAGGTGAAATTACTTCACTTAAAAATATTTCTGGTTCATTGTTTAAATCTAATTCATATGTAAATTGGGCAAATCAAAATAACAATCCAGAAGACATTGCTAATTTAGTTAATGAATGTCAAACATCACTAGATAAGTTAATGAATTTTATTATGACTGATTACTATAATGGTATTAAATATGGTAAGACTGCAAGTGAAAATTCATTATCATTTAATCTTGTGCCATCTAACCCAAATGAAGAAGATAATAGTTTTTCAATTAAAGTAAATAATACAACTACTAAATATATTTCTGGTTTAGGATTGAATGAAGGAAATCTTAATACAAATGATATTGGTATTGGTTTTACTGGACCTGATGGGAAAAAAATATATGAAGGGTTGCTTCAAAAACATACTAATATTACTAATGTTTCAACTATAGATCAATATAAATTAGGTGATAGTCAAGTACAAGGTATTAAAGATGCTATGCAAAGTGTAGCTAATCAAATTGCTAACTTAAAAGTTGGACCTAATAATGAATGAAGCGAAACATATATGTATGATATAGATTCATCAGGTGATCAATATGGATCAACACAACAAAGTGAATTATTACGTGTTGCAGGACAAGGCAAACAAGTCGATTTAAAAAAATTCTTTGAATGATTAAATTCTGATCAATTCTTTAATGGACGTGATTGTAAAAATGATCAAAAAATGATGATCGGTACAACACAAGTTAGTAGTGTTCCTGGAAGTTCAAGTTCAATAAATAATGATTATGCATATGAAGCTTGACCTAGAAATGCAACTCTTGGAACAAACAATGATTACGTTCGTCGAGTAATTGGTTATATTGGTGATACTGATCAAAATAAAACTATTACAACAGGTGATGCTGGTAATTTATATGTTAAGTATATTACTGATCAATTATCACCTGCAACTATTCAAGATGCTAGTCCAAAAGAATTTAGAGAGACTCCAAATTCAATTACCCCTGAAGCTGCTTATATTGGAGCATCAAAAGCAGTACGTCAATATTTGGAATATAAACAAAGTACAGCTCAACATTTAACTAATGTATTTGAAAAAACAAGTTGAGACTACACACTTCGTACAGCAACGGGGGGGGCAGCATTTGCTAGTGGTGGTCCTGGTGCTTCTAGTTGAGTTAATGATGGATCAGGTGGATTCTTTTTAGATGTAAATCCATATTTTGGATTACAAAAATGATCAATGTCAACATTAGCTAACCACGAAGGTATTACTGGTCATGTTTTCCAATTTAATTATGCCGATGAACATCCTGGAAATGAAAATGCTATTGAAATTGATTCAACAGCTTATGCTGAAGGATGAGGATTATTTAGTGAATGATTAGCAACTCAATTAGGTGTTTATGGAATTCCAGCTACTGTTTCTGCAAATATTGATACTAATGGTCAATTATCAAAAGTCCAAGGAGTATTAGATTTACCTGCATTTGGTGTTAATTCAAAAACAAATGATATCACTGCATATGTAGATCAATATGAATATTCAAATGGTACATACTGAATAACTGAATTTTCACCAGATCAAAACAAACCAAATCAACCAGGAAATAGTCAAGAATATTATGATTCATTACAATATTTTGGTTTCTTGAATGAACGTCAATTAAGAGCAATGCGTATTGCAGTAGATGTAGGAATTCACTCTGGTAAAGGTGGTAATTTTACAAGTGGATCTGGTTTCTCATTAAATCAAGCACGTGAATATTTGAAATTAAATTCAGGTTTAGGGTTAGACGATATTAAACGTGAAACTAAACGTTATTTAGAATATACTGGTCAAGCTACTAGCTACTACAATGGATTAATTGAAATGCAAAATTATTTCATTAAAGCAAAAACTGCTTATGAAAACGTCAATACTGGTAAAAAATTTATGGATTGAGAAAATCCAATCTCAACTCGTGAAAACACAGCTCCTTTATTTAATTTAATTTTAAGAAATGGTAGTGTTCCATTAGAAGCATTAAATTGAGCTGTTAATCAATATTTATCAAATTTATATAAATAAAATAAATTTAACATTTAATTTATAAAAATAAAAATACTAGGCAATAATTTGCTTAGTATTTTTTTAAATGTATTTTATTATACTTGTGTTTGATATAAAAACATAACTTTAAGGCATTATGATTATTTTGTTAACAAAGATAATAAATATTTTTTTATTTAGTTAATAAAATTCTAATCATCAATTAAATTAATAATTAAATAAAAATACTAAGAGAATTAATCTTAGTATTTTCTTTAGTTAATAGATATTAATTAAAGTTGGAATTTTTCTTTAACAATTTGTTGAAGAACATTTAGTGGAATTTCACCATTTCTTAATGTTAAATCAAATAGTTGTTTAATGATGTCTTTTGAATCTTTAACAAAATCATAGTTTATAGTAGATTCATTTAATTTAGTATATTTATTCTTAACTTGTGTATATAACTCATTAATAATAACTTTACCAAGCATATATCCAGTTGCTTGACTTGGAATACATGTATAACGGATTGATTCTGATTTAACATCCCCATCACCTAATCCAGAATTTGATTTCATGTAATTACGTTCATTTTGAATTGATGCACCATAATTAAGCGCTCCTATACCACTAGTTCCTTTATAATTTACTGCAGTATCTAAAGCCATTCTCATATTTCTTAATTGCGCTTCATTTAAAAAACCGTAGTATGCAAGCATATTTGCTAATTTAGTAGCCGCAGTAGCTTTTTCATTATCATTTGCATAAGCACTATTATTTGAATTAGTTGGATCTTTAATACTATCAACAATATTTCAGTAAACTCCACCCTGATAGTTTTTAATGAAATCTATTTCATTTTGAGTAACATTTTTAACATCTTTAATGTTCAAAATTGTGCTTGTATTTTTTGTTCAATCTGTTGGTAAAACGTTACCATCAAATTGCGAACCCCCCCATATTCCATAGATTCCTAATTCAGCTGCAAATCATTCAGTGAAAACAGCTCATCCTTCATGGAAGGCATCATTAACAAATGTATAACCAGGTGTTAAATTTTCATCAACAACTTTACCATTTTCAGTTCCTGGCATATATTCTGTTCAATATTCTTGCTGAGTGTGGTGACCCATTGCTCCTTCATGAGTAGTTAATGAGGCAACACTTCATTTTTGTAAACTATAGTAAGGGTCGCAATTGTATTGGAATTGTTTAGATCCCCGAGGACCTTCCATACCAACACCAATATCTTTACGAATATCATAGTTATATGGAGATAATACATAGTCAGCAATTTGATTAAAATTGTCACCAAACACTTTATCTGTACTATTTTTAAATGTTAAATAATTTTCTAATGAGCTAACTGCTCCTGCTAGTGCAAATTTTCCAGTGACTGTGTGTTCTGAACCATTAATAGGGCTATTATTATCTCAATTTTTAACATATCCTTGTGTTTCAATAATTTTCTTATAATTATTGATTGTTGTATCACTAGTATTATTTCAATATTTATTTAATAATTGGTCTTTATTAATAGTTTCACGACCAAAAAAGAAGTCTTCTTGATTTAATCAAATATTGAATTTAGCAAAATAATCTTTTTTATTTGCTTCTCCAATAATTTCATTTAATGTTTTACTTTCTGGTTTAGCACCATATGGATCCGCTGTATAACTAATTGTTGGATTTCAATCATCAGTGTTTTGAACTTTGAAAATATCAGTAATAACATGTTCAGCAATAGATGTCATTTTGTTAATTCCATCTTGTGCTAATTTAATACCTTCATTGTATATTTTTGTTGCATCATCTTTAACTGAGTTATTGTTGTATAACAATTGGTTGTAGATTTCATTTCCAGAATAAGCATTACCAGCTAAATCTTTTTGAATAGTTGAATCTATTTTCATGAATCCAATTCCAATATTTTTTTGTTCAACTTCAGATTTACTATAGCCAAGACCATATACAGAACGGTCACTACCATCATCATTTTTTCCAACAACTAAAGTTTCTTCAACTTCTTTTGTTGTATCATCTGTACCATTATTTTTATTTAATGTTAAATCAGATAATGTTGTTCCTGCATATCCAAATGATTGAGTGGCTTTTCAATATTCAGTTGTGTAAAATAACACAAAGTCATTTAAAGCACTCGACAAGTTTTGAATTTTTTGTTCAATATCATTATTTTCAATTCCTTCTTTTTTTGCAGCATCTTTATATTTTGCTAAGAAAGAATCAAAGTATGATCTTGGATTAGAATCAAAAAATTGTTTCATATTTATGTTTATGATAGTAGTTGTATTATTACCAAATAGTAAATTGTTAATGTCACTTGCATAATATGTTTCAATTGTTTGTTTAATGAAAGATTTTTTAACAATGTTAGATGGCATAATACCAATTTTCATACCATCTGTTAAGAATCCTTTTAAGTTTTTGATATATTGAATAACACTATCAATTCGTCCGTTAATTGTTTTAATTAATTCAACATCCAATTTAGTTTCATCTGGATCTCCAGTTTCTTCATTCAATTGGTAAATTAATAAAGCATTATTAACATTGCTACGTAGATTGTTTGATCTACTTGATAGCATACGTCCACCTGAAATTGGATCCAAACCTAAATAGTAAGTACCTTTTTCAAGGTTTCCAATTTTAATATCTCATTGTGTAATATAAGAATCTAATCAAATTTTTTCATCTTCACTTAAACTTGTATTATTTGTTTTTAAATTTTCAAGTTCTTGTTTAGCTATCTTTGCATTTTCATATAAACCCAAAATTGATTTTTGATGAGCAATATTAGTATCTCTACTAGATTGAGTAGTTTCTACATATAATGGAAGCTTATTATCGCTATCATAATATTGTTTTTCTTTCTCAATAAATTGTTTATTTGCTGAAATCACAACACTACTTGCTGTTTGATTTTCACCACAAGATGACAATCCAATAGCAAGACTTGTTGCACCAACCACACCAGTAGCGAATGCTAAACTAGTGAATATTATCTTATTTTTTAATTTCATATAAAGCCTACCTTTATACTTTAATTTTATTAAGAAAATATTAAATATTAATCTTTATTATCTTTTTGTATTTTTTTAAAAAAATATCTAAATTAATAATATTTTTGAAAATTAGATTTTCTTCTTCATGCTATTAACCATATCGTTTGCATTTCCTAAAGTTGGAGTGCTGCTGAAGTAACGAACTTTTTGAGTTACTGTATTACCAGTTTTGTCGTATACTTTCATACTTAACACTTGTGCTTCAAGAGTTGCTAGTGTGCCGGCTGTTGCGTCACCTGGTGTGTATGTTCAAGTGATACCGTTGTGAGTTTTAGTTTTTTGTCCGTTGCTTCCAGCTGTTCAACCAGTAATTACGTTAGCTGCAGTTAAGTCAGCTTCAATTGTTCCAAATCCGTTTGGTAAACCAGCTACTGCTGTTACTGCTGCTATTGGTGCTGTTCAAGCTGTTCCGTCAGCTACTAAACCAGTCATTGTTCCGCTTGTTGTTCCTGGTGTGTAGTACAATCCCCCGAAGTTGTTCATGATGTTTGCTAAGTTGATTGCGGCATTT
>CAJUTA010000024.1 GCA_910589685.1 uncultured Ureaplasma sp. | reverse complement strand
GTTCCAATTTTTCCTTCAAGAGCTTGTTCAATGTCTTTAAGATCAGCAATGATAGCTTTCTTTCCAGGACGTCCTTTAACAAAATTAATTGCAGCTTGAACTTTTGGTAGCATGCTTCCAGGAGCAAATTGGTTTTCAGAAATATATTTTTCCATTTCTGCAACTGTAGCAGTGTCAAGTCCTTTTTGATCTGGTTTTCCTCAATTAACATAAACATGGTCAACTGCAGTAAGAATAACTAAGATATCAGCATCTACTTGTTCCCCAATTTTTGCACAAGTAAAGTCTTTATCAATTACCCCATCTAATCCTGTAACAATACCATCTTTAGTGATAGTAGGAATACCACCACCACCACCAACAATTGAAATTACCCCATTATCAATTGCGTGTTTAATAGCTTCAATTCCTAAGAAATTGATTGGTTTTGGACTTGGTACAACTACTCTATATCCACGTCCAGCATCTTCTACGATTGTAGAGTTTGGATTAGCATTTTTAGCTTCTTCTTCAGTTGCATAGAATGGCCCAACTGGTTTAGTTGGTTTTTGGAAAGCAGGATCATTAGGATCAACATATGTCATAGTTTCAAAATAAGCTACACTATTTTTTAAATTTAATTTATTTAATTCAGTTTGAATAGCAGCTAACATATGATAACCAATATATCCTTGACTCATACCACCAGCTTCAGCAAATGGTACATGTGGAGTTTTTGGATTAACTTTTTTAGCATCTGCAAATGCATTAAAAATCATTCCAACTTGCGGTCCATTACCATGTCCTACTACAACAGTATGTCCATTTTTTACTAATGAAGCAACTTTTTGTGCAGGAACACGAACTAATTCTTTTTGTTCACTAGGTGTATCACCCAATGCATTTCCGCCTAATGCGATAACAATTTTCATATTTGAATTATTTTCCTAATTAATCAAATTATTTAAGTAATTCTTGAATAATTGCAGCGATAGAAGTTCAACGGTTTCCAGCTTCAACAAATGATCAGTTTCATTTTGTGTTAGAGAATACTTCATCAGTAACTTCAATAGCACCACCAGCAACTTCTGGATATTTTTGTCCATACATTTCAGCAACTTTTTTACCATATTCTGTATTCATATCATGGAATGCAGGTAAACAGTGCATGAAAATTACATTTGAAGCAGCCATATTCATCATTTCTGCATCAACTTGGAAAGAATGCATTTCTTCTAAACGTTTTCCTCATAAGTCAAAAGATTCACCTAATGATACTCAAACATCAGTTGCAATAACATTAGCATCTTTAGCAGCTTCTTTTTTAGATTCAGTAATAGTTAAACTACCACCATTTTCTTTTCATAATTTTTTACAATATGCTAAGATTTCTGGATTGATTTCTTTTTCATATGATTTTGGACCATAGAAAACTAGATCCATTCCAGCAAAAGCACATGCAAACATTCATGATGCACCCATGTTATTCTTGTAATCACCAGCAAAAACAACTTTTAAACCTTTAAAACTTCCAAAAGCTTCTTTAATAGTTTGAAGGTCAGCAATTGTTTGAGTTGGGTGTTCTTGATCAGACAATCCATTGATTAATGGAATTAAGCTATTGTTAGCATAAGCATCAATTTTGTCTTGTCCAAAAGTACGGAATAAACAAATATCATACATGTTAGTGAATACATTTGCAGTATCAGCAACTGATTCTTTTGTACCCATGTTAGATCCTGTTGGACCATTGTAGAAATAAGTCATTCCTAAGTAGTGTGCAGCACAAGCTGTTGCATTAGCTGTACGAGTTGAGTTTTTTTCAAAAATACCAACGATTGATTTTCCTTTACATAAGTCAGGGAAAATTCCATTTTTAAAATTTTCTTTAACGTTGATTGATTGGTCAACTAGATACATGATTTCATCTGTATTGAAATGCATTAATGTATCAAAGTGACGAGGAGTTTTAATATTTCAAGCCATTTTTATTACCTTAATAAAATTTTTACTTTTTTAAAATACTTATTTATTATATATCTTTACTAATTATTTAATCAAATAATTATTTTGTTGATTCACGGTATAAAGGCATAGTCATACAACGTGCTGAACCCATACCTAATGATAATTGGTCACCATTTCAACTAATAACACGTAATCCAGCTTTTTTAAGAGCTTCATTTGTTTTACGGTTACGGTCATATCCAACTACAACACCTGGAGCAACAACTACATAGTTAGTTGCATCAAAATTAGTTTCAACATCAATATCAATTTGAGTAGCTCCTTCACCAGCAACTGGGATAAGAGTAGCTTTTTTACCAATGATTGATGATAAGAAATCTTCTAATTTTTCATTAATTTCTACTCATTCTAATTTAGAAGATTTTAGATCAATTTTTCAAATTTTTAATACACCCATCATGTTTGGTGAATATAAGAATTTGTCATAGTCAAGCATTGTTAATCATGTATCTAAGTGCATTAAATTACTCATTTTTGGCACATTAACTACATAAATAACTTCAAATTTACATTCACTATTAGCCTTAATATTTTTAGCTAAAATTTCAATAGCTTCTTTATCAGTACGTTCAGAGTGACCAATTACTAATGTTTTTTCATTGTAAATGAAAACATCTCCACCTTCAATACTTCCTTCTAAATCACGACTATAGTATAAAGGTGTAGTTTTATAATCTGGGTGTTCAGCAAATACTAAATCACAGAAAATAGTTTCACGACGACGAGTTGGACGGAACATGTGGTGAACAGTAACTCCATTACCAACTGATGCAAATGGATCACGTGTGAAATATAAATTTGGCATTGGGTCAACAATTAGTTCAACATCAGATTGAACATTTACTTCACGAGCAAGAATACCAGCCATCATTTTACGAATCATAGCAACTGTATCATTTTCTAATGATTTGATGTATTTGTATACAACTTCACGATTAGAAGCACTAAGTGCTGGAATTGATTCATCTAATCAACGATTAATAAAAGATTCTTTAGCTTCTGCACTACAAGCTTTGTAAGCTTCAGCAGTTAATTCAGAAAGTTGAACAGTTTGTACACCTTCAGCTTCTAATAATTTAATGAATTCTTTATGTTCTTCACGAGCACGTACAGGATCAAGAATTGCACTAAATAATAATTCATCCAAACGTTGTGGAGTTAAGTAATCAATTTCTTGTCCAGGAGTATGAACTAAAACTTTTTTTAAATTTCCAATTTCACTGTATACATTAATTTTGTTATACATAATGAATTTTCCCCTAAATATTTAAGTTTAAAATTGCAAGGAGATATTTTCTCCATAACTCATATTTTAAAACTTTTTATTTAGAAATTAAAAATAAAAAAATATGTTATTTCTAACATATTTTTCTTTAATTATTTTTTACAAAATTAGCATCTTTTAGATGGTGGTTTCGGGCGGAATTGAACCACCGACACTCGCATTTTCAGTGCGATGCTCTACCGACTGAGCTACGAAACCATGGCGGTCCTGACGAGAATCAAACTCGCGATCTCCTCTGTGACAGAGAGGCATGTTAATCACTACACTACAAGACCAAAATTGGTTGCGGGAGATGGATTTGAACCACCGACCTTCAGATTATGAGCCTGACGAGCTACCAAGCTGCTCTATCCCGCGATGTAAGTTATTATTTAACTACTATAAATAATAACATTAAATTTTAAAATGGCGGAAGATGAGGGATTCGAACCCCCGCGTGAGTTTCCCCACCTCTCGGTTTTCAAGACCGATCCCTTCAACCAGACTTGGGTAATCTTCCTAAAAAATGGTGCTTCCTACAGGACTCGAACCTATAACCAACCGATTATGAGTCGGGGGCTCTAACCAATTGAGCTAAGGAAGCGATGGTGGCTAGACAGGGATTCGAACTCTGGACCTTCCGGGTATGAACCGAACGCTCTAACCAACTGAGCTATCTAGCCAAAATGGTCGGAAAGACAGGATTCGAACCTGCGACCCCTTGGTCCCAAACCAAGTGCTCTACCAAACTAAGCTACTTCCCGAATGGCGCACCCTACAGGAGTCGAACCCATAACCTTCTGGTCCGTAGCCAGACGCTCTATCCAATTGAGCTAAGGATGCATTTTGGAGGTGCCGATCAGATTCGAACTGATGTATAAGAAGGTTGCAGCTTCTGACCTTACCGCTTGGCTACGGCACCAAATCTAATTAACACCAAATAATTATAACTAAAATTAATAATTTTTTATATTAAAAATTTTTATTTCTAATGAAATCTCACACCATACTATTGTATTTATCAAATTGTTCAACGAAACAAATATGACGAGAATTTTCAATTAATTGAATTGAAATATTTTTATTATTAATTTTTGCTAGATATCTTTGAAAATGTTTATGTGGTATAACTTTATCATTTTCACCTAAAATTATCAAAGTAGGTTTTTCTACTTTTGAATATAAATTATTTAAAGTTTGATAAAGTTTTATCGATAAAAGTCTTGTACCTAAGAACAAATATTTTCTTTTCATATAAAGAAATCTTTCGATTTCATAATTTAAATATTCATTAATTAGTTTATTAAATTTCAAATTATTCAAATATTTAGAATCAATTTCAATTTCTTTAATTTTATGATTCATATTATTAATTGTGTTAAACAGATATTTTAGACCAATTTTACTTAGAAAAATAGTTGGGTTAATTGGACTTATTAAAATCATTTTCTTAATTCTGTTTGGAATTATCTGATTTACTAGTAAACTTATACCACCACCCATACTGTGTCCAATAAGAATAATATTTTTAAAGTTAAACTTTTCAATCATTTGGACAAGCTCATCAACATATTTATATACATCATATTGATTTAACTTTGTTTTTTTCTTATTTGTTTTGTTGATGCTATCTATTTCATGTCCTGAAAAATTCATTGCAAAATAGTCATATTCATCAAAATCATTAAAAATAAAAAAACCACTATGCAAAAAATAAGATGAACTAAATCCATGAACAAATATTATTGTTCCCTTATTATTTTCATTTTTGCAATCATAATAGAAATATTTTTCATTTTTAATTATTTCAAAATTATTCATAATTATCCCAAAACTAATAAAAGAGAATTTATAAATATTTTTATATAAAATAGTATAAATTAATTTGGAGAAAATATGAAAATTATTATTAGTCCTGTAAACTATAATGATGCCATAGAATTATGTCAGAAAAATCTTGATATTTTACTAGTTGGATCAAATGAATTTGCAACTCGAAATACCTATGATTGTAGCCTAGATGATTTAAAAAAAATCATTCAAAATAAAAATAATACAAAAATATGAGTTAATGTTAATTCATTTTTTTATGAACCACAAATTGAATCGTTAGAAAAATATTTAATTGAAATATCAAAATTAGATATTGATCGTGTCGTTTTTAATGATTGTGCGATTCCACAAATAAATAAAGAATTAGATTTAGGTTTATCTTTGCATTATAATCCATCAACATTAATAACATCATTTGGACAATTTGAATTTTATAATCGAAATAAATTTTCATCAATATCAATTGCTAATGAATTGTTTTTATCAGAAGTAAAAATGATGGCAAGTCAAAAACCAAAAAATCTTGAATTAGCTATCCAAGTCCAAGGTTATGTCTTGATTATGCATTCAAGATGAAATTTAGTCACTAATTTTAAAGATTATATAGACGATATTAAAGATGAATATTTACGAAATAAAGTTATTAGAATTAGGGAAGAAACAAGAAAATATCATAATCATATTTATGAAGATCAAAATGGAACTCATATGTTTACTGGTTATGAATTATGTTTAATAAAATATTTGAAACAACTTAGTGAATTAAATATTGATTATATTTTTATTGATAATATTTTGCAAAAAGATGAAAAATATAATTTAAAAATGTTGTCAATTTATCAAGATGCAATTAAATCAATTAATGAAAATAATTTCGATAATAATGTTGATAATTTATATGAAAGATGCCTTGATAATGCAAATGATAATGACAAAGTTTCAGCAGGATTTATTGGTGGAATAAAGGATATAAAACATTATGAATCAAAATAATAAAACAGAATTATTAGCTCCAGCCGGAGATTTAACAAAAGGGTATATTGCGCTTGACTATGGAGCAGATGCTATTTTTTTAGGTGGAAAAGCATATTCATTACGTGCACATGCATCTAATTTCGAAATTGAAGATATTAGAAATATTGTTGAATATGCGCACTCTAAAAATAAGAAAGTCTATATTGTCACAAATGTAATATGTCACAATTCATTAATTAATTCTGCTAAAGATTATCTTTCAGAAATTACACATTGTAATCCTGATGGGTATATTACAGCTGATCCATTTATTATTGATTTATTACACAATGAATTAAAACAAGAAAATATTCACCTATCGACTCAACAAAGTGTTTGCAACTCAAAAGCTGCTTTATTTTGAAAATCAAATTTTGTTAATCGTGTTGTTTTAGCACGTGAAGTAACATATGAAGAATTAAAGTTACTAATAAAAAATTTAAATAATGCTATTGAAATTGAAATTTTTATTCATGGTGCAGTTTGTATTTCATATAGTGGTCGTTGTACAATGAGCAATAATTATAGTTTGCGTGATGCAAATATTGGTGGATGTGCTCAATCTTGTCGTTGAAAGTACAAAGTAGAAAATGATGATATTACTAATAAAGATAAATACTTTACAATGTCAGCGAAAGATATGGTTCAAATAGAAAATATTAAAGACTTATTAGATTTAAATATTGCATCATTTAAAATTGAAGGGAGAATGAAATCAGAGCACTATATTGCAACTGTTGTTAATGCTTATCGAAAAGCAATAAATAGATATTATTTGAATGACTCATTTGATAATCAAGATTTAAAAGAAGAACTAGATAATGCTGCTAATCGAGAAACAGATACTGCTTGATTTGATTCTAATCCTGGTTCTACAAAAATGCTTTATCATGACGAACAAAAATTAGTAACTCAAAATTATGTATTTATTGTTAATGATAAAAAAGATGATTATTATTTAGTAACAACAAAAAACAAAATTAAATTAAATGACAAAATAGAAATTATTAGTCCTAGATATCAAGACAAAATTAAGGCTCAAATTATTTCTATGAAGAATATAAATAATGAAAACATTGATGTTTGTCCAACACCGATGACTCAAATATTAATTAAATTAGATAATAATACACAATTAGATTATCCAGATATTGGCAGACTAATCTAATTTTTAGGTAGCATCTTATCAATTATTAATGCAAACTCATCAATTCATTTTTCTAAGATATTTCTTGCTTTTATATATGGTTCATTTGTTTGCAAGTCTATACCTAATAATTTGATAGTTTCAATTGGATTTAAACTTGTACCACTACTTAAGAATTTAAATAGTTTTTCTTTAGCATTTTCCTTGTTATTAATTATTTCATCTGCAATTATAATTGCTGCAATTTGTCCAATTGCATATTTGTAAACATAGAAATTACCACTATAAAAATGACTAATTCTTAGTGGTGTTAAAAGAATATACATATATGGATCTTTATTGAATTCTTCATAACTCATATCAATATTTAAATATTCTTTCATAAGTTTGTAATATTCATTTGTGATGTTTTCATAAGTGAAAGATTTATTTTCATTTATTCAACTATTTGCTACTCATTCAAAGTTGCTAAAAACAACTTGTCTACTTGTTGTGTTGAAAAAACCACTAATAATTTCATCTAAAATTAATAATCTACTATTATTATCATTATTTGATTCATTTAGTAAATAATGACTTAATAACATTTCATTAGTAATTGATGCAACTTCAGCATAGAAAATTTTTGTTTCTTGATAAAGTTTTTGTGATTTCCCATAAAAATAAGAATTCATTGAATGACCAAGCTCATGAACTAAAGTAAATGCAGATTGGATAGTTGAATCAAAATTCATTAATAAAAAATATTTATCTAATCCTTTTGTTCCTCCAATTGAATATGCTCCAGTATGTTTATTTGGAGATGGTAAATATGAAATTCAATTTTCATCAAAGGCACGTTGTACTAATTTTTTATAATCTTCCCCTAAATAAGTTCCTAATGAATCAAGAGCAATTTTTTTTGTTTCTTCTCAAGTATAAGTTCTTGTACTATGAGTTAATTCAACACTAGAATCCCAAGGCATTATTTTTTGTTTATTTAATAAATATTTTAAATATCTATTTCTTAATTTGTAGTAACGAACATAAAGTGGTTGCATTAATTTAATGTTTTTATAAAGATTTAAAATAAATTCTTTATTAATTTCATCATCAAATGCAACAGAATCAATATAGTCTTCAAATTTTCTAATTTTTGCAAGATTATTTAATCTTAAATAATTGTAATATAAAGATTTTGTTAGTGTATTTCTAAATTGATAGAATGCATTATAAAAACTATATCAAGTAGACTTACGCAATTTTTCATCCATTGATCTTAAATTCTTAAAAACATCTGCTTGTGTTTTTAGTTCAACTTTATTTCCATTGCTATCAACAGCATCTGCAAATTTTAAATCATTGTCAGTTAAAGTTGAATAAATGTCAGCAACAGCGTAATTATTTCCTGACAATTGTGATAACAGTGCTTCACTTTCATCAGATAAAATATGATTTTTATATCTAAAAATTAAATCAAATTCTCTTTGTCATTCTTTAAGATTTTCATCTTTTAAATATTCACGAATAATATCTTCATTTTTAATAATTCGATTATTATAATCACTAAATTTTTCACTAAATTTAATATTATTTGCAATTAAATTTTGCATTCAACCAATCCATTTTGGATCAGCCATATTTTCTTGACCTTTATTAGAAACATAATTTTCAATTCTATTACTTAGCTTAATTAATTCTTGTTCTTTTTCCAAGAATAAAGTAAATGAATTTTTATTTTTTAAAAAACTTTTGTAAAGTTCAACTAATTCATTTTGAACTAATTCCATTTTTTTGAATAGATCTTCTAGTGATTCACCATTCAAGATACTTTCTAGATCCCATGTATTTAAATTATTATTACTCATAATATTATTAACTTTCTTTAATTACTAATTGCATTTTTCTAATTATTTCAATTGCATTTCAAAAAATTGAATTGATTTGTTCATTTGTTAAATTATTTTCTTTTGGTTGAATTGCTAATGATAAAGTGTAAGATTTAACACTATCTTTTTCAAAAATATCAATTAATTTAACATCATTTATAAATTCATTTTCTTTTAGTAAATCAAATACATTATCTAAAAGAATATTGTTTGGATTAGTGAATGTGATTGATTTATAAATTGGATTAAAATTACTATTTTTCTTTAATTCAAACTTATTTTTTTCAACTAAATTTAATTTTGTTAAATTAATGCAAATGCAATAAGTTGGAAACTTAATTTCATATTTATTTAAAACATCTTGATTAATTTTCCCAACAAATCCAATCATTTCATTTTTATGGTAATAGTATGTATTATTAACATTATCAATTTCATTAAATTTATCTAAATTAAATTCTTGATTTAATTTAATATTTTGAGTTTCAAAAATTCCATTAGCAATCGCTCTAACACTATAGTCGTTATTTGAAATTAAATCATCATTAAACGACTTATTATAAATATCAGTTGTAAAAATACAATTTAATATTTCATTTGTTTCATCTTCACTAACTTGAATTTTTTGTATTTCAAAAATATTTAATAAATCTCTATTATGTTTAATATTATTTTTTATTACTTCTAATAATTGATGAACAATGTTTTTTCGTAAAACAGAATGGTTTTTAGATTGATAATTGCTAATTTCAATAACATTGTCATTCTCAACAAATCAATTGAATTTATCAACTGATTCTTTGTTTGTTAAATTATATGTTTTTGTTTCATATAATCCTTTGTTAATTAGGTATTCAATAATTAGTTGATATTTATTGAAATCATTAGTTGGTTTGAAAGTGTTTATTTCATATGCTATTGGTGTAGCAGGAACATTATTGATATCATAACTTTTGATGATTTCTTCAGCGATATCAGCAATTGTTTTTAAATCATTTCGATAAATTGGTAATTTTGCTTTGTTGCAAAAATATCTAATCCCAATTTTTTTTAAAATTAAAAATATTGAATAATAATTCAAATTAATCCCAATGAATTTAATTAATTCTTTATTTTTAATTTTAATTTGTTTTTGTTTTTCTAATTTTTGTGTGACTACAGGAATAAAATTATTTATTCCAAATAATTTTTGATATTTTTTCAAATAGCTGGCAAGTAACAAAATAACATTTGGTGAAATTTCTTTTGCCGATAAAAGTGATAAATTGTCATTGAAGTTGTTTAATGAATTTTGTTTTTGCGCTTGTACATAGTCTAATTTTGCAATTTCAAAATAAATATCATTAGATTCTTGACTAGGTGCATATTTTGAATTTACATATTTTCCAGTAATAGAAATTATTTCATGATTTGCATTCATTGTAACAATAGTACCAGCTTTTAATTGGTGAGTAATTTGCTTGCTATCAATCATTTCCATGTCATTTTTTAAAGTTGTAACTATCACATTGTTTAAAATATTTTTTTTGTCTATTGCTATGATAGGTTGAGCAAAAAGAAGAGTAATAAAGGCGCATACATCTTCATATCTATTGATATTTTTAATTGAAGAATTAATTAGAATTAATTTAATTTTTCATTCATTAAATTCTTTCAATAATTTAGCATTAATTAAATTATATTTAATGTCAATAATTTGATCAATTTGAACTTTTATTACATCATTTTTATTGTTTTTAAGACTGAATATTGATTTTGCTATTGGATTAATTTTTTCAACATTAAAGTTGAATTGTAAATTAAGTTCATATGCTAAAAAATATATTCCATTTAATTCAGGACGATTAGATGGAATTGAAACTTCAAAAATAACATCATTGAAATTAAAATCTTCAAAGAATGTATTTTGATTGATTGGATATTCGTATGGTATTTGAATAATTGTTTCTTTATCATATTTAGAAATAAACTCATGATTGACTGAAATAATTTCTTCAAGCCCACATAACATATCTTCAGATTTTATTCCTCGAATTTCACGTTCTTGAATTATTATATTTTTATTTACACGTGCCCCATTAAGCGCAACTACCACTCATTGGTTTTGTTTAAGATTTTTTGCTCCACAAACAATTTTGTATTTTTTTTCATTTACAACAACATCACAAATATTCAAGTGGTCACTATTAGGATGTGGAGAAAAATCTATTAATCTTCCTAAAACTAAATCATTACTAACTTTATTTTCTATAATTTTTTCAACTTCAACACCAATAGCATTAAATGCAGATATCAAATTATTATTGTTTATTGTTGAAAAATTTGAATTAATTAGCGATAATAATTTTTTTGATACAAACATTTTTCTTTCTCCAATTATCGTGGAATATTTTTAAATTGTTTAATTATTTCAAAATCATTTTGATAGAAATTTCGAATGTCTTCAATTCCATATTTCAACATTGCAATTCTTTCAATACCAATTCCAGCAGCTAATCCATTTTTGATCTTTGTGTTTGAAATATTTAAAACATT
>CAJUTA010000023.1 GCA_910589685.1 uncultured Ureaplasma sp. | reverse complement strand
CTAGTGTAGAAATAAAAATCAAACTGTAGTTTAAAAGAGGTTTTTAAAAATGAAAGCAATTATCGGAACAAAAGTTGGAATGACTCAAGTTTTTGCAGAAAATGGAAAGAAAGTTCCAGTAACTGTAATTTATGTTGAACCAAACCAAGTTTTATCAGTTAAAACAACTGAAAAAGATGGTTACAATGCTACTCAAGTTGGTTATTGAAATACAAAAGAACAACGTTTAACAAAACCTGAATTAGGTTTCTTTAAAAAAGTTAATAGTGAACCAAAACGTTATGTTCGTGAATTACGTGATGTAGTTGGATATGAAGTGGGATCAAAAATTGATTGTTCAATTTTCCAAGCAGGTGACTTAGTTGATGTTCAAGCATTTACTAAAGGACATGGATTTACTGGATCAATTAAACGTCATAATTTTAGTATGGGTCCAATGGGTCATGGTGCTGGTTATCCTCACCGTTATATAGGTTCAATAGCATTTGGTCGTGGTGGTAGCCAAGGTCAACGTGTTATTAAAGGTACAAAAATGCCTGGTCATTATGGACATGAATTAGTAACAACTAGAAATGTAGTTGTTGTTAATAGCGATACAAATAATAACATTATCTTAATTAAAGGTAGTGTTCCAGGGCCTAAAAATGGTCTTGTAAAAATTAAAACTTCAGTGATGAAACCTAATTCTAAAGTTGAAATGAATATTGTTAATTACAAAAATAAAAATTCAACATCAACACAAGTTAGTGATTCAGCAACTGAATCAATTGAAAACAATGAATAGTGAAAGGTGATAAGGTATGTCTGTTAATTTAAAACTTTTAAAATTTAACGATAAATCAACAAAAAATATCGATGTTACTGATGCTATTTTTGTTGAAGAACCTAACAAACAAGCAATCTTTGATTGTGTGTTATGTGAAAATGCTGCTTTACGTCAAGGAACTCACTCAACTTTAACAAAAGGCGAAGTTAGAGGTGGTGGTAAAAAACCATGACGTCAAAAACATACAGGTCGTGCAAGAACTGGTTCAATTCGTAATCCACAATGACGTGGCGGTGGAATTGTGTTTGGACCAAAACCAAATCGTAATTATGAAATAAAAGTTAATGGTAAAATTCGTATTCTTGCATTTAAATCAGCATTAACTCTTAAATTAAAAAATGATAATTTATTTGCATTAGACAATAATATCAAACTTGAAAAACCATCAACTAAATTGGCTTGTGAATTTATTAAAAATTCAGAAATGTCTAACAAAAAAGTTTTAGTTGTAACTAATGGTGATGCTTCAAATGTTATTAAATCAATTCATAACTTAGAAAAAGTAGTAGCTAAACCATGAAATCAAGTTTCTGTTCGTGATATTGTTAACGCAAATATATTAGTAATGTATGATGATGTGTTTGAATTATATAATTCACAATTTGCTAAAAAAATGCAAAAGAATGTACAAGCATAGTTAGGAGGAAATTATGGATTTATTACAAGTTATCATCAAACCTTATCTAACTGAAAAAACATTTTCAATTAGAGAACAAAATTCTAAAGAAGTAATTTCTTTTATTGTGCATCCAAAAGCAAACAAAAATGACATCAAAAAAGCATTTGAATTAATTTATCAAATTACTCCTGAAGCAGTTAATACAGTTACTCATAAACCAGCTAGTATTAAAACAGGAACTCGTATTCCAGGTATGACAAAATTATTCAAAGTAGCATATGTAACTCTTTCAGTTGGTGTTAAGTTAGCTGTAACTAAAGAAGAAATTGAAAATGCCAAAGAAGAATTAAAAGAAACAAGCAAAAAAACTAATACTAAAGAATCAATTGAAAATGAAAAAGAAGCAAGTGTATTAGAAAAAGCTGCAAAAAAAGTTAAATCAACTTCTTCAAAAGTAAAAAAAGAAGAATCTAAAGAATCAATTGATTCTAATGAATAAAAAAAACAAGTCGAAAAACTGAATAAAAGAAGGTAAATATGGCTGTTAAACGTATAAAGTCTCATAGTAGTGGTAAACGTCAAACAATAGTTGTTGATTATAAATCTATCATTACTACTAATAAACCAGAAAAAACATTATTAGTAAATTTACAAAAACAATCTGGTCGTAACAATACTGGAAAAATTATGGTTAGACACCAAGGTGGTGGACATAAAAGAAAATATCGTTTAATTGATTTTAAGCGTGATTTAGATAATATTCCAGCTACTGTTAAATCAATTGAATATGATCCAAACCGTACCTCATTTATTTCTTTAGTAACTTATGCTAATGGTATTAAAAAATATATTATTGCTCCTAAAGGTATTAAAGTTGGAGATAAAGTAATTTCTGGAACAGATAATATTGATATTGTTATTGGTAATACAACAATTTTATCTAATATCCCAGAAGGTACATTAGTTCACAATGTTGAACTTATACCTGGACATGGTGGTCAGTTAGCACGTTCTGCTGGTTCATTCATTCAAATTCTTGGATTTGATGATTCAGGAAAATATGTTGTTTGCAAATTAATGAGTGGTGAAGTTCGTAAAATTAGAAAAGAATGTCGTGCTACTATTGGTATTGTTTCTAATGAAGATCACAATCTTGTTAATTTAGGTAAAGCTGGTCGTTCTCGTCACTTGGGTATTCGCCCAACTGTTCGTGGTTCTGTTATGAACCCTAATGATCACCCACATGGTGGGGGTGAAGGTCGTCAACCAATTGGTAAAGATGCACCACGTTCTCCTTGAGGACGTAAATTGATGGGTGTTAAAACTCGGAATTCTAAAAAATCATCAACTAATTTAATCATTCGTCGTCGTAAATAATTTGGAAAGGAATAATATATGTCAAGAAGTGCAAAAAAAGGTGCGTTTATTGATGCTAGCTTGCTTAAAAAAGTTGAAGCTATGAATTCTAGTGATAAAAAACGTCCAATTAAAACTTGATCACGTCGTTCAACAATTTTCCCTGAATTTATTGGAAATACTTTCGAAGTACATAACGGTAAGCAATTTATTAAAGTATTTGTAACTGAAGATATGATTGGTCATAAATTAGGTGAATTTGCTCCTACTAGATCATTTAAAAATCATACAGAAGCTAAACGTTAGTCAAGGAAAAAAATATGAAATCAACTGCAATTATTCGTAATGTACATGTATCAAATAGAAAAGCAAAATTAGTTGTCGATTTAATCCGTGGAAAAAAAGTTAATGATGCTATTAGAATTCTTGAATTAACAAATAAAAAGTCAGCACCTATTCTAAAAAAATTGTTGAATAGTGCAATTGCAAATTCTACTAATAATCATTCAATGAACGCTCAATCATTATATGTTTATGAAATATTTGCTAATGAAGGACCTACAATGAAACGTGTTATGGCTCGTGCAAAAGGTTCAGCAGATACAATTTTTAAACGAACAACACACTTTAAAATTGTTTTAAGTGATGATGTTAATGAAAGAAAAAATGATTTACAAAAAATCAAAGATAAGATTAAAAAACGTTCTCTTGGAAATTCTAAAAATGTTTCAAAAGTGTTAGAAAAACAAGAAACTAAAAAAGTGGATTCTTCAAATCAACAAAAAGTTGAAAAAACACAAACTACTAAAAAAGTTACAACAAGTAAATCTAAGACTTCTAGTACTGCAAAGAAAGCAAGTACAACTACTAAGAAAGGGGAAGCTAAATAATGGGATCTAAAGTAAATCCAAATGGATTACGTTATGGAATTAATAAAGAATGACAATCTCGTTGAATAGCTAATAGTCATTTACAAACTGCTCAATGAATTGTTCAAGATGACAAAATTCGTACTCACTTTTTTAGTAAATATAAAAATGCTAAAATTGATCACATTGAAATTGAACGTGACCAATCATCAATCTCTATTTTTGTTTATTGCGTTTTACCAGGTGTAATTTTTGGAACAGAAAATAGTGAACTAAAAAATGCAACATTAGCTGTTAATAAAATTGTTGGTCGTTCTATTAAAGTTAAATTGAATATCTTTGCAATTGAATCTCCTGATTTAAGTGCTCGTATTATCGCTAGAGAAATTGCTAATGCAATTGAAAATCGTGTAAGTTTTAGAAATGCTCAAAAAATGGCAATTAAAAAAGTTTTATGAGCAGGTGCTAAAGGTGTTAAGACTCATGTATCAGGACGTTTAGGTGGAGTAGAAATGGCTCGTGAAGAAGGTTATTCAGAAGGAATAATTACATTATCTACTTTAAGAACTGATATTGATTATGCATTAGAAGAAGCTCACACAACATACGGAATTATTGGTGTTAAAGTTTGAATTAATCGTGGAGAAATTTTTAAAAAAGGCGAAAAGTCAATCACACGTGTTGCAAATCGTTCAAATAATTCTCGATCATCTAAAAATCAAACTGCTAAAGGTTCTACTAGAAAATCAGTAAATCGCACACCAACAACAAACAAAGAAGATGCGGCAAATAAAGACGCACAAGCAAATAATTAAGGAGGTTTAGAAAATGTTACAACCTAAAAGAACAAAATATCGTAAACCTCATAAAGTTAGTTATGAAGGTAAAGCTAAAGGAAATACATATGTTGCTTTTGGTGAATATGGAATTATGGCTTGCGAAGGAGCATGAATAGATGCTCGTCAAATTGAATCTGCTCGTATTGCAATTTCAAAAAGATTAGGTAAAACTGGAAAAATGTGAATTAGAATTTTCCCTCATATGTCACTTACTAAAAAACCATTAGAAGTACGTATGGGTTCAGGAAAAGGTGCATTAGACAAGTGAGTAGCTGTTGTTAAAGAAGGAACTATTATGTTCGAAGTAGCAGGTATCACTCCTGAAATGGCTAAGAGCGGTTTAAAAGCTGCAGGAAATAAATTACCAATTAAATGAAAAATTGTTAAGAAAGAGGGTTTAGAAAATGAATAGTATTACAAATGACCTTCGTAAAAAAACAAATGAAGAGTTAACTGAAATCGTTTCTAAATTAAAATTGCAATTACTTGAAATTCGTTTTAGTGCTTCAAGTGGTGAAACTGAAAAACAAGGAAATGCAAGTGAAATTAGAAAAACTATTGCACGAGCCCTAACAATTATTAATGAACGTGAATTTGTGAAAAAAATGGATAACAAAAAAGTATTGGATAAAGGAGTAGAAGAAAATGGAAAGAAATAGTCGTAAATTTCTTATAGGTGTAGTTACAAGCAATAAAATGCAAAAAACTATCACTGTTAAAATTGAAACTAAATTCAAATATCCTTTATATCGAAAATTAGTTATTCACAATAAAAAATATCATGTTCATGATGAAAATGAAATTGCAAATGTTGGTGACCGTGTTGAAATTATGGAAACTCGACCAATCTCTAAAACTGTTAATTGAACTATTTCTAAAGTTATTGAAAAGGCTAAATAATTATGTTACAACCGTTATCTAGATTAATCGTTGCTGATAATACAGGCGCTAAAGAAGTTGGTGTTATTAAAGTTTTAGGTGGTACTCATCATCGTTATGCAAATGTTGGTGATGTAGTTGTAGTTTCTGTTAAAAAAGCTGCTCCTGGTGGTTTATTATCAAAAGGACAAGTTTGTAAAGCTGTTATTGTTCGTTCAAAAAAAGGTGTTAAAAGAGAATCTGGAAATACTATCAAATTTGATCAAAATGCTTGTGTAATTATTAAAGAAGATAAATCTCCTCGTGGTAGTCGTATCTTTGGACCTGTATGTCGTGAATTACGTGACAAAGGTTATACAAAAATTATTTCTTTAGCTCCAGAAGTTTTATAGAAAGGTAATTATGAATAGAATTAAAAAAGGCGATTCAGTTATTGTTATTTCTGGTAAAGAAAAAAATAAAGATGGAATAGTTTTACAAGTATTTCCAAAAGATGGTACTGCAATAGTAGAAGGTTTAAATAAAGTTAAAAGACACCAGAAAAAAGATGCCACTCATGAACAAAGCGGAATCATTGAAAAAGAATTACCAATTCGTTTATGTAAATTAGCTTTATTAGAAAATAAAGGCAAACAAAAAGGTCAAAAAACAAAAGTTAAATTTACAATCGATGAACAAACTGGTAAAAAAGTTCGTATTTCAAAGAAAACTAATTCACAAATTGGAAATAGTAAATAGGAGGGATTAATTTATGTCATTTTTAAAAGAAAAATATTCAAAAGAAATCGCTCCTGAAATGAAAGAAAAATTTAATCTTTCATCTGTAATGCAAGTTCCTAAACTTGAAAAAGTTGTTATTAATATGGGTATTGGAGACGCAACTCATGAAACGAAAAATTTAGAACTTGCTGTAGAAGAATTAAAAGTAATTAGTGGTCAAAAACCAGTTATTACTAAAGCTAAAAAATCAATTTCAACTTTTAAAGTTCGTCAAGGTCAAGGAATTGGATGTAAAGTTACTCTTCGTGGTGAAAAAATGTGATCTTTTGTAGAAACTCTATTTAATATTGCATTACCACGTGTTCGTGACTTTAGAGGTATTTCTGTTAAGTCATTTGATAGTAATGGAAATTATACATTAGGTATTAAAGAACAAAT
>CAJUTA010000022.1 GCA_910589685.1 uncultured Ureaplasma sp. | reverse complement strand
TAAGCTTTTATTTATTGTGTCAATTTTGTTACGTTTAATTAATTTATTAATGGTAGCAACATCTTTTTTTTCATAGCATTCAAGAATTTGCTTGCCAATGATTTGTGTTCTTGTTAGTTTTTTTAATTTCATGCTATTACATCTTGTATTTGCTCTTCTTAGTTATTACTAATTATGTATTTTATCAATGATTATTAATATTGATATTAAAATCATTTTTCAATTCATTTATGAAACAATTTAATCTTGAATTATTAGAAAGATCTATTCAGTCAGGTTTGAAATAATTCAAAATTTCTAAATGTTCCAAATCAAAATTTTTGAATTTAATTGTGCAATTACTATTTTTTAAATTTTGCAAGTTTAAAAAATTAATTTTATTTAAATTTTCATTTGACAAATAGTTTAAATCGAATTCTAAAATAATATTTTCAAGTTTTAAATTCAAAAAATTAATTTTTTCTTTGAAACTATTAATACTAAAATCCCCACCTAAAATATAATTTATTGGATATTGTAAATTTATTTTTTTATTAAATTTATTCGTATTTATTTTTTGTAATTCTTTTAATGATTCCATTGCTATTAAACGCATTGTTTTTTCAAGAATATTTTTATTGTTTGCATATATCATTATTTCATCATAGTTAAGCAATAATTTTTTTATACAACTAACATGAAAATCAATAACATCTATTTTGTTAAATTTATTGTTAGTTATCTTTATCTCAATATTATTTGAATTAAAATATTGGTTAAGATCATATTCGTTATTTGATTCATTAAATTTAGATCAATTTAATGGATTGAATATATTTAGAACAATTCCACCTTTCTTGCTAGTTAAACTTTTTTGTTTTGTATATCTTGCAAGTTCAATTAGTTGATCAATATTACATGAATGAACCCCATAAACACTTGAGTATATTCCTGTATATATTTTTTGTGTTTTATTGTCAAATGAGATTATTTTAGGAATGTCTAATAATTTTAATTGTAGTTTGCAAAAAGGATCAGTAATAGGTCTTATTTGCTTGCTATTATTTTTATATATTTCAAACATATCAATAAATTTTTTATTTCTTAAAGAAATGAATGCTGCATATTCATTTTTTGTTGTCATAAAAAATATAACATCTTCATCTTTAAAAGCGTATAATAATTCATTTATGATTATTTCTTTTATTTCATTTGTTTTGCTATTTCCTCATAGTATCGGAAGTCTACTAATATTTATGTAATCAAATATCATTACAAGTCCATATTTGAGATTGTTTTTTCTTATTTTTTCTCTAATAATATCTCTAGCAATATGAAAACTATAAAAAAAGTTTTTTTCATAGTTTTTAAGTAAATTTAAATGATTCAAATTTTTAATAAATGGAATAAATCAATTAATTACATAATAAAGAATTATTTCTATTGCAAAACATAAAGAAATAGCAATATAGTTTAAATTTTTGAATTCATATTTGTTGAAAATTGATGCATTAATTACAAATAATATTGTAGTTATTGCTATATTTATTAAAAAATTCTTTTCATGTTTGTTTTTTAAAAATGACAAAGAATAAATAATCAATCCTAAAATCAAAATCACACTTAAATGAATTGTTATTAACACTAAAGTATTTTGTATATTATTGGTAAATATAAATGAATACCCAATAATAGAGATGGAGAAAACACTTCAAATCCAAATTGCTATTCTAAATGCACTCATTAGGTTAATTATGATTATTATCGGCACATAGCAAAAATTTATAAAAATGTTATTATTCAATTTTCAATAATTAAATTCTGGAATGTATAAAAATAGATTTAAACCAATTGTTACTATCACAATGGTAAAAATATCCATTACAAATCTATTATTAATTTTTTTATTTTTTATTTTTCTAAAAAAATTAGTCTTTAATAGAGTAATGTCAATTATTAGTTCAAATATCAAAATTATTAAAAGTGTTAATAATAAAAATAATTGATTGTTGCCCATAAAAAATTAATCTTATTTATTTGAAAGTATTATAATAATTGTATTTATTTTTTTAATTAATTAAAAACACAAAAGAGTTAATATGATTTCAAATATTGGAATTGGTTCATTCTTTCCGCATCAATTAATATCAGGTGCTCTTGCTAATAAAACAATTGATTTACCAGCCACAATTGTTTTATTAATTGCAACAGCGCTTGTTCTTTTGATGGTTCCAGGTCTTGGAATTTTTTATGGTGGACTTGAACGTCGTAAAAATGTTTCCACAATTATTGCACAATCATTGATAACAATCCCAATTGTTACTTTGATTTGAATATTTGGTGGATTTAGTTTAGCATTTGGTACAAGTTTAGGAGGAGTTATTGGTAACCCTGCTGATTACTTTGCGTTTAGAAATATTTTATTTTCTAATGGATGAGGAACACCAGGATTAATAACTAACATCACTCTTGCTAATGGTGTTCCATTTATTGCTTTCTTTTTGTTTCAATTATCATTTGCAATTATCACTCCTGCCTTAGTATCTGGAGCATTTGCAGACAGATTGAAATTTAGAGGATATATTCTATTTACTATTCTATTTACCATCTTTATTTATATTCCAGTTTGTCACTGAATTTGAGGTGGCGGATGACTAGCTAAAGGTGGTGCACTAGATTGAGCTGGTGGTGTAGTAATTCACATTACTTGTGGAGCAGCTGCTGTTGCATCTGTTCTTGTTCTTAAAAAAAGAACAATTATGAATCATGAGTTATCAGCTCCACACTCATTACCATTAGTTTCTATTGGAGCTGCTTTATTATTTTTTGGTTGATTTGGATTTAACACAGGTGGTGCAACATTCACTTCTTATGCATTTAGTCTAACAGATGTAATTCAATCCGCAATTAATAATGGATCAATTTTAAGTGCAAATAGTCAACAATTATGAATAGGCATTAATGCATTTATTAATTCATTTATTAGTATGTCTATAGCGATGCTAATTTGAGCATTCATAGATTTATGTTTCAAAAAACGAATATCACTACTTTCATTATTAACAGCAGGAATTGCAGGTCTTGCAACTATTACTCCAGCTGCTGGTTTTGTTCCAATATGGGCAAGTTTAATATTTGGTTTTGCTGGTGGATCTATTTGTTACACAATGTGTTACTTAAATCACAAAATTCATTTTGATGATGCTCTTGAAGTTTGACCAGTACATGGTATTGGTGGATTGGTTGGCTCAATATTAGTTTCAGGACTAGCATCAATAATGGTTAATGCAAATTTAGGTTCTACACAAGGTTTAAATACTTCTAGTCAATTAGGTTCAGTTCACTTATTATTAACTCAACTAATTATGATAGGTGTTGTTACTGCTTGAACATTTGCATTTAGTATTGCTATTTTCTATTTAGCAATTCTAATTAAAGGACGAACAACTAAAGATGAAGAAATTCAAGGTTTAGATAAAGTCCTTCTAGGAGAAGATTCTTATTCAAAAGGAATAATTTTGAATAAAGCAGAAGAACAAAATAATACTAATTTGGAAGAAAAATTGATTGTAAAAAAATCTAGCAAAGATAAAGTAAAAAATATAGAATTAAAATCTAATTCAAATTCAAAAACAAGAATTAAGAAGTCTGCATCTGTATCAAAATAGAAATTAATTATTAATTTTTTTAAAGCCATATTTTTATGGCTTTTTTTATTCAAGTAAAATGTAAATTTATTTATGAACAAACATTCTATCAATGGAAAATTTTATTTGTAATTTTTCAATTTTTGCACCAACTTTATGAACCATATTTATCAAGAGTATCATTAACACAAATAGGAATTAAATTCATCATTAGATTTTTTTGGAATTGAATATTTTGCACAAACTAACATTAGTTTTTCTTTAAAGATGTCGTATATTATGGCAAGGTAGACAACTATAGTGTATATTTTTAATAAAAATAGTAACATCTTGTTCAAGAGTGTTTTATGATTCTTTACATCTAACATATAATGTAATTCTTTTAAATAATACGTTATATTTATCGATTTTCTAAATTGAAAATTCATTGGAGAAAATACATTTAGAAGTTATGGTAGTTTTAAATAAATGTGTATTAAATAATTTTAGTTATAATAAAGAAAATTTTGCAAGTCATTGTAGAGCAAATTGTATACAAATACAACTTTTACAAATAAATATTTAGATAATGGAATACTTAGTTTTTTCATCTCAAATGGTAGAAAAATGAAAAATAGTGAAATTAAAATTTTAAAAAACTATCTAATCAACATATATAAATTAGGAGAAAGTAATTTTAAACTTTCAAATAATATGGATTATTATGATTTTAGTTGACTAAAAAATAATAAATATATTTTTATATAACAATGTAATGACATAGCAACTAAATTTTCAATCCCATCCTACTATAATGTGATTATTCAAGATCTAATAAATTCTAAAAAATGTTTATTTAGTGATTCAAATTTAATAATTCTATTAAATTAGATTAAATTGTATATTTATAAAAAATACCAATGAAATTTATTCATTGGTATTTTTTAATGTTATTATCTATATTCATTTAGATCAGATAAATCAGTAATGATATTATCTTGCATATCTACAATTCTTTCAATTCTTCCTATAACATAAATATATTCAATTAATTCTTTGTTATTTAATTTTCATTTATTACCATTTTCTGTTGATATCAAACTAATTGTATGCTTCATTTTAGTATGATAATCTTCAGATTCAGTTTCATAAATATCTTTCATTTCATTCCAATTATTATTTGCAATATAACTATAAATTTTTAATGATCTTTGGTAAGTTATTTGTAATGAATCTAATAATACTTTTAGAAATTCTGGTTTGATTTTTTCTTTATTTGATCATTTAAAAATCTTACTAGCATATCTAGTAATATTATTCAAATTTCTAATTGAATATATTATTGCAATAATAAAACGTAAATGCGATGCACGTGGTTCATTTTTTTGAATTGTTCAAATACAATTAGATAAAAGATCTTGTCCAACAAGTTCATTTTTTCTAACTTTATCAACAATTTCATCATATAAATGATCATCTAAAGAAACTTCTTTATTTTTGTTTTCTAAAAGATATTCTTCAAAATCTGCGATTATTTTTAGAGTTTGATCATAAAAATTTAAAAATTCACTAATAATTTCTTGTTCTTTTTCTTTTAATAAAATGTAATTAACTGGCATAAAATTTTCTCCTAAACCATTTTTCCAAGAATGTAATCATTTGTGATTTTATTTTGTGGTCTAGTAAATATTTGTCTAGTTAAACCAAATTCTACTAGTCTACCTTTATAAAAGAATGCTGTTTCATCACTAATTCGTTGTGCTTGTGCCATTGAGTGTGTAACTATTACAATCGTATATTTATTTTTAAGCTTTAAAATAAGTTCTTCAATTTTAGAAGTTGCAATCGGATCTAATGCACTAGTTGGTTCATCCATCAAAATAATTTTAGGACTCATTGCAATAATTCTTGCAATGCATAATCTTTGTTGTTGTCCACCTGATAAATCAGTTCCTAAACGATCTAATTCATCTTTAACTTCATCTCAAAGGGCAGTATCTTTTAATGCTTGTTCTACAATTTCATCAAGAATTTCTTTATTTTTAATTCCATGCGATCGAGGGCCATATGCGATATTGTCATAAATACTCATTGCAAAAGGAGTCGGTTTTTGGAAAACCATCCCTACTTGAGTTCTAAGCTCAAGAATATCCATTTTTTTAGATCAAATATTTATTCCACCATCATAATATATTTGACCATTATGATATAAACCGCTTATTTCATCATTCATCCGATTCAAGTTTCTTAAGAATGTAGATTTTCCACAACCACTTGGTCCAATTAATGCAATAACCTTATTACGTTTAATATTGAGATTAATATCAAACAATGCTTGCTTCTTACCATTTAGGTATCATAAATTAAAATCTTTTACTTCAAAAACATTTTTAGGATTAAAACCATCATTAACTTCATTAATTTTTTTTCGCTCAGATAATTTGTAGTTTAATAATTTTTTCTTTTCTTCACTAGATAAACGAAAATATTTAAATATTTTTTTAAAGATTGGTAATTTTCTCAATTCAATAAATAATTCTTTAGTTTTATATTCTTCCGAATCATTTGAATCATTTAGTTGATAAATTTTTTCTTCTTTATTATTCATTTGTAAATACCTATAAAGTAATTTTATTTTAGATTAGACATATATCTAAAATTTCTTTGCATCTTAAACATTCTTTTTTCATTAATAATTTGTGTATTAATAAACTCGCTGTTATATCTTCACAAATAATCATTTGTAACTTTTATTTTTTCAGCTTGTTCATCTGTTAAATATAATGTTTTACCAATAATTTGTGTTTTGTATTTTTCTAAATTAATATCATGTTTTCTTTGATTTCATAAAATTTTAGCAATCTGCATTCTTTCATTTATCCCTTTTTTAATATCACTTCAATTCGGGATTATCAAGTAACTAACTAAAATAATCATAAGAATTAATAGTAATGCAATGAATGCTGATTCATACATGATATTAATGCTACTTACCGAGTTACTACCATTTAATTGTGCATAAATTCTTGTTGTTAACGTTTGACTTGGATTCATTAGTGCGATTGTTGAAGAAGAAGATAAACCAGCTGTAATATATAGAGGAGCTGTTTCAGCTAGAATTCTACCAATAGTCAAGACAATTGATGATAACAATCCTTGATATGCATGTGGTAACACTAATGTTCTAATGACATATCATTTACTGTTACCCAAACTATAACCACTTAATTTAATTGTTTGTGGCACACTTTGTAATGCTTGTTGATTCATTCTTGTAAATGTAGGTAATACAACTAAAACCATTGTTAATGCTCCTGCTAATAAAGAGTTTCCCATTGCACCACCAGGTGTTATTTGTAATGTTTCAATGAATAAAATTAAACCGAACATCCCGAAAATAATTGATGGAGTTGCCCCAATACAATCTATAAAAAATAACATTGATTTTTTAAGAATTCCATCTCTAGCATATTCATTTAATGCGATAGCAATTAATAAAGAAATTGGAAAACAAATAATAATTGTTACTAAAATTAATAAAAGTGTATTGATAAATGCTTGTCCAGTAGTATTTTTGCTATACATAAATACAGTTGAAGTAGGCATACTACAAGAATATAAACCATTAATGATTACATCTAAAACAATTCAACCAATAGCAGAGAAAACAATAACAGTATCAATTGATTCTCATCCTAATTTATAGTAGTCATAAATTTTATTAAATTTATTATTTTTTGTTCATTCAATAATATATTTTGATTTTTCTAATTGCAAATTTTCTAATGTTAATGTTTCATTTTTTTCTTTATTTATCTTAAATAATTTCATCATTTGGTGAGGAATAAATAAAATAGCTCCACCAATTTTACTTAATATTAAATTTACTTTTTGAAATTTATAACTATATTTTTCATTTGTCACAATACTAACAAATAAATTTAAGACCAAAACAAATAAGAGCATTATTATTCCAAATGCAAATAATAATCCTCTAAATACATCACCACCATTTTCAGCAAACATACCTTTAGAAATTACTGCTCCTAATGGTCTTAGTGATGAAGTTAATATTGCAAAGAATCCATTATTAAAAACTTCATTATAGTTTTCTGAAGATAGAATCATTGAAACAGCCATTGTTTCACCAATAACTCTTCCAGCGGCAATAATGATTGCAACTATAATTTGTTTTTTTGTTTGTTTTCTAAAAATTTTATAGATAGCTTTTGTCTTGCTATTTCCTAATGACATTGAATTCATTACTAAATCATTTTCAACTGAATTATATGCATTCAATGATAGTAATGTAATTGTAGGAATAATCATTAATGAAATCATAAAAATTGTTGTTAAAAGATTATTTGTTAATGATGTTTGAAAAACACTTTTAACAGCAATTCCTAATGAACGATATGCAAATAAACCAAAAATAACACTCGGTATTGCAGCGCTTATTTCTATAATAATTTTGCAAATTTTTTTTAATTTTTTATTTTTTATTCTAAAGAAAATAAATGTTGTTGTTTTTAATGCTAACGGTGTAGCAATTAATAATGCCCCAACAGTAATCAATATTGTTATTAATAGTGGTAATCATACTGATACTTGATGTTTACTTGGATCAGTAGTATTGAATTGATCAGTCAAAAATATTCCTTTAAAAGTGTATTCTTTAAATCCCGGAATACTTTTAATAACAATAAATATTATTAGAACAATAAACATTATTGCAATTAATCATGAAACAATAATTCCCAATCATTGGATGATTTTATTGTTAAATATTTGTCATTTAATAGAATTGTTATGCAAAGATTTCATAACTATTTAAAAATTGCTCCATAATAATTTTTTGATATTGATCTTTCTAATTCTTGGGCTTGGTAAATTGCATAATCACCTTTCCAAAAATATTTTCATGATTCATCAATGTTAATAGTATTTTTATTATTTTCTAAAAATTCATCATAGTTAGAATATTTATCTTTATTTTTCTCTAAATATTCAATGATATTGTTTTCACTTTTTTCAAACATTGTTAATAATGTGTTTGGATTACATTTTTCAAATCCAAGATTTTCAAAACATTTAGATACACTTGAATTTTTAAAAAGTAAATTTCCAATTAATCATTCAATAAAATCAGATATCGATTTTTCGTTTTTTATATTGCTTGTTTTTAATAACAAATTAAGTGGTCTATATCAACTATATTGAGAATTAATATTGTTGTTTTCATCTATTAATGATTTACCACCATTATAAGTTGCAACTTTAAAACCATTTTTAGTTATTTCATCAATATTATTTAAAATGAATCCTGCGCTTAAGTATGAAATTGGAATCTCATTTCCATCATAATTTTTAATAACTTCTCAAGTTTCTAAATTTGATTCATTTGTTTGTTGTACCCCAAGATTATAATCCCCATTAGAAAGAATTGTTCAAACATCTTTCTCGTTAATTTTTATTTTTTCTAATTCTAATTTTGATCCATTAACAAATCCATTATATTTAAGGAATGCTTCAGCAGTTCCTGATTCATGTCCCCCACCAGATCTTGAAAATGGGATAAACCCCTTAATATTAGAACTATTAGGCATCAATGTTTTAAAATTTATACTACTATCACCACAAAAGACTTTATAGAAATCTTGAATATTATTATTATTAATATCCAAAGGTTCATTAGATTTATAAATTATTCCTATTGCATCTTTTGCAATTGTGATAGTTTTTATTCCAAATTCATCTCATTCTTTTTTATATTGCCCTGGTTGGCCATTAATACCTGGTAACCCTGCAACACTAACATCAGGCTCTTTTGATAGCATCCCAATATTTTTTTTATTTGAGACAACACTTGTTATTCCAAATGTACTACCACCACTATTGGCAGAAATTTCTGATTTCTTGTATATTGCAGAAATTTCTTCTAGTAATGGCTGCATTGTTGAAGATCCAGCAATAAAAATTCAATCAGGATAACTTCAGTCTACAGCTAGACCGATAATTAACCCGGCAATTGCTCCAAAAGATACTATAGATAACGATATCTTTCAAATAATTTTCCTTCTATAAGAAGATTTAGACTTATTCTGCTTCATTGTTATTGCTTATTTCAAATCTTTGATAAATTGGTTTTTGATCATTTACACAAATATCATCAATTAAATGAAAATTTCATTTTTTTTCAAATACACAAATATTGTTTGAAAAATTCATTTGATTCTTAATTTCATTTACCCCATCAATTAATACTGGTGACAAAATAATTGTAATTAATCTAATTATTTGACATAAGTGATTTAATAATGAATTCAATTTATTATATTCATTATTTTTAAATAACTCTCATGGTTTGTATTCTTCAATATATTTATTGGCAATTTTTACCAGACTAATCATTTTTTCAACAATCAAATACAATTCAAAATTGTTTACATAGCTTTCTAAGTTACCAATTAAATTTGTAATCTCATTTTCAATTTCATCATCTATTGAATTTACAATTCCATCATATTTAGGGATTATTCCATTTGAATACTTTTTCAACATTCCAATTGTTCGATTAACTAAATTACCAATATTGTTTGCTAAATCTGTATTGATAGTTTCAATAAAGATATCATTACTAAAAATACCATCTCTAGCTGGATTGATTTCTTTAATAAAAAAATGTCTTACTGCATCTCTTCCATAATTTTCAATTAGTTGGAATGGATCAATAACATTTCCAAGTGATTTAGACATTTTACCTTCTTTGGTTACAATTCACCCATGAGCATAAATTTTTGTAGGTAAATTTAAACCTAGTGAATTTAGAAAAATTGGTCAATAAATACAATGAAATCTTGTGATTTCTTTTGACATAATATGAATTTTTTCACATTGATCATCAAGTCAAAAATTCTTATAATTTGTATCATTATCTTGTAAGTATCCCAAGATAGTTAAATAATTAAATAAAGCATCAACTCAAACATAAATTTTGTGTTGTGAATTTTCAATAACTGGAATTCCTCAATTTATTGTAGTTCTTGAGACCGATAAATCTGTTAAATCACTTAGAAAATTATTTTTTAATTCATTTATACGATGTTGTGGATAAATAAGATTTGGATTTTTATCAAAAAATGAATTAATTCATTCATTATATTTAGACATTTTAAAGAAATAAGATTCTTCATTTTTTTCTATAATTTTATGACCAACATTACAAAGCATTTCACCATCTTTTTCAATGATTTGACTTTTTGTGTAGTTTTCTTCACAATTTACACAATAATAACCATTTCAATTGTCTAAATAAATATCACCATTTTTTATCATTTGACTAAAAACTTTTTGAACAGTTTGCTTGTGATTTGGATTAGTAGTACGACTAAAACCATTGTAATCTATTCCTAATTTATTAAATAAATTAACAAATTTTTTACAATTTTGATTAACAAAATCTTGTTCACTAAGATTATTCTTTTTAGCTAGAGTTTCAATTTTTTGACCAAACTCATCAGTTCCAGTAACAAAGAAAACATCATAATCTAACATTTTCTTATAACGTGTTAAAACATCTGCTAGTAATGTTGTATATGCATGTCCAATATGCGGATCACCACTAGCATAATAGATTGGTGTGGAAATAAATGCTTTTTTATTCATTATTATTAGACCTATTATTGATTTTAATTACATGATTGTAAACTTCATGTTGATCAATATTAAATTCCTGACTGATTATTCTACTAATATCCTTAGTTTTATAATTTAATTTCTTTAATTTTATAATTTCTTTTTCAATATTTAAATTATTATTTTCATTTAAGATATTTTTTATAACAATAACATATTCACCTTTAGGCTCTATTTCTTCTTGATTAATTTTTTCTAAAGTTGAGTAAATAAATTCTTCATGTATCTTTGTTAGTTCTCTTGCAATACAAATTTTAGATCTAGGATTTAAAATTTCTTGTAAATCTATTAAACATTCTTTCAATCGATGTGGACTTTCAAAAATAACAAATGTTGTTTCAATATTTGAATACTTTATTATTCTTTTTTTTCTTTCATTTCTTGTTTTGCCAATAAAACCTAAAAAAATAAAATCTTGGCTTATTAACCCGGATCCAACCAATGCATGGAGAACACTACTTGGTCCATTGATTACGTTTATTGCTATTTCATTTTTAATACATTCATTAATTAGTTTATAACCAGGATCACTAATTGTGGGATAACCAGCATCACTAACTAATCCAATATTTTTTCCATCAAAAATCATTTCAATTACATCACCAATAATATTATTCTCATTATGTAATTCAAATTTAATTAATTTAAATTGTTTTTCAAACCCCAATAATGTTAATAATTTTTTAGTTACTCTTGTGTCCTCACATAAAATTACATCACATTCATTAATACCATTAATGAAACGTGTTGATACTTCGCTAATATTTCCAATTGGAGTAGCTAGGATATTAATTTTATATTTTGAATTAAATGTTTTCATTGCTAATTAAAATATTTTCTAGTTCAAGTTTTTTTATACCCATCATATTTAAACGTTTAAAAAGTTGTTTACCATTGCAATAAGAAATATTTAATGAATTACATATTTTAATTCTTTTTTCTTTATTATCTATTTGCAAAGAATTAAATTCATTTAATGATAGGCTAGATTTGCATTGATCAAATTCAATTACTTTATTTAATGCTTCGGTAATTGATTTATCAGTCGCTTCTGCAATTCCAATTTTTTTGCTCCCAATAACCATATCATCTTTTTTAATAAAACAATGTTTAACATTTTTTAATTCATTTGAAATAGCTTTTCTAATTTTTTCACCAACATAATCTGGATCAAGAAATAAAATAACTCCATTATTTTCGTTAATTTTTTTAATTAAATTAATTTTTTCTTTATTTATATCAGAACCATTTGTAGTAATTACATTAACATCAAAAAGAGATTTAATTTTATTTAAATCACTTTTTCCTTCTACGACAATTGTTTGGCGAATTTTTTGCTTATTTTGCATTATTATTTAACATTTTTTTAATTTCAGCAATAATGTCATGTACACCATCTTTAATGATGCAACTCATTGAACCATGACCAACAGTAAATAAATCAATAATTTTTGCAATTGGTCTTGCAACACTTACAATATGTAAGTTAGGTAAATTCATTTCTTTATGAATTGTGTTAGTTACAAATACATTATTAATGAAATTATTTTCATATGCTTCTTTAAAATTGGCTTCAGCATTTTTATTAAATAATCCGTGTGTGACAAGAATATTAACAGTTTTTGCACCTTTTTCTTTTAGTAATTTTGATGCAGCAACCATTGTTCCACCTGTATCAATCATGTCATCAAAAATAACACAATTTTTGTCTTTAACATCACCTAAAATATTAGTTACTTCTACTTCATTTGGGGCTGGTCTTCTTTTATCAATAATAGCTAAAGGTAAGTTAAATTTTTGGCTAATATCTTTTGCTCTTTTTATGCCACCATAATCAGGAGATACTACTGTAAAGTTATTAATTTTTGTTTTAGCAATGAACTCATCCAATAAAAACAAGGATGCTTGTAATGAATCAAAAGGGATATCAAAAAAACCTTGAGTTTGTTCTGAATGAATATCAAAAGTTACAATTCTTGTTGCACCAGCTACTTGCAACATATTTGCAACTAATTTAAAAGTTATTGGTTCATGTGGATTAGATTTACGGTCTTGTCTTGAATACCCCATATATGGAATAATGACATTAATATTATGAGCAGAAGAACGTTTAATTGCATCAATAGCAATTAATAATTCCATTAAATTTTCATTAACAGGATCATTAATTGACTGAATTATTGTTACATCTTCTCCCCGAACTGTAATCATTGGTTTAACCAAAATTTCACCATCAGCAAAGTGAATTATTTTAATTGGTGAAATTGGAATTTCATATTTATTTTCAATTTCATTTGCAATCTCTTTAGCAGCAGAAAGAGCAAAAATAATATTTTTTTTCATTTTTATTTTTCAATAAGTATATTTTAACTTATAAAAATATTTAAATTTTGTAAAATAATAATGTCATTACAATATTAAGTGGCGAACCGTGTCAGGATAGAAATATAGCAGCACTAAGCATCATCTTTTTATGTGTAATGGCTCATCTTAAGAATAATTTAAAAAAGTTATCATTTATTTTGATAACTTTTTTTAATTTCTAAATAATGTATCCTCTAAAACTAATAATTGTTCCAATAATCGACAATAATGATGATAATGAATAAACAACTCAAATAAATATATGGAAATATTTTGATTTTGTTATGTTATCAATTCCTACTATCCAACATGCAGTTAGAAAGACATAAGGAGTAGCTATTAAGCCAAATGAAATATAAGATAGAATTTGTCCAGCTTCTGCTAATATATAATTTTGACTTAATGCATTCAATATTGATTGGTTTGTTGGTGCCTTTGTTACAATAATTGGAACAGCAGCTAATAATAAAACAAACAATGAAACATATGCAATAATTTTTCATGTTTTTTTGTAGAAAGCTGGAACTCTTAAGTTGTATTCAATTTGATCAATAACTTTTGTTTTAGTTTTATTTTCCATATTTATTTTTCCTTGATTTGCTTTAATAATTCATCAATTTTATTCACATAATCAATTGTTTCGTCAGGAAGAAAAATTAATTCAGGTGTTTTATAAATATTTAATGTATGACTTACTTTTGTTCTTAAGAAACCTTTTAATTTATTAACATTTTCTATTATTTTAGCAATGTTTTCGCGATATAAACAATCAATATATACTTTTGCATATGACAAATCATTTGTTAAAGTTACCGTTGTAACAGTTGCATTTTTTGCTATTTTATTATTAATTTCGTAATTTAATGCATTGTTAATAACTTGCTTAATTATTTCTTCATATCGAGCTAATTTAATCTTATTTGCCATAAACTATTCTTGAGTCTTTTCTATATTCAAATATACTTCTAGAATATCATTTTCTTTGACATCATTGAAATTTTTAATAGTAAGACCACATTCATTACCCATACTAATTTCACTAACAGGATTTTTACCATGTTGCATACTATTTATTTCGCTATTATAAATTAGCGCACCTTCACGAATAACACGAACTTTTGCCCCACGTTTTATTTTTCCACTAGTTACAAAACAACCACAAATTGTTCCAATATCACTATGTTTTCATGTTTTCCGAACTTCAGCTTCACCAATTACTTCTTCAACAATGATAGGATCAAGTTTACCCTTCATCATTTTTTCAACATCTTCTTTTAATTTATACACAATATCATAAGTATATATTTTCACTTTTTCTTGTTCACTAATATCTTTTATGATTTTGTTAGGATAAATATTAAATCCAATAATAATTGCATTTGATGCTTTTGCTAAACGAATATCAGTTTCTGTGATTGCTCCAATTGCGGAACGAATAATGCTTGCATGAGCTTTTGCAATATTAATTTTGTCAATCATTGATTTGATCGCTTCCATTGATCCATGCACATCAGATTTTAAAATAATTTTTAAGTCTTTTATTGTGCCTTCTTCAATTTGTTGACGAAGAGTTTGGTTTTCTTTATTTCATTCAAGTCTAGAATTTTTATTTTTAATTTTTTCAGCTAATTCTCTTGCTTGTTTTTCATTTTCTAAAACTAAGAATTTATCACCAGCAATTGCTACATCATTCAACCCAGCAATTTTTACAGGAGTAGATGGCAATGCTTCAGTTAATTCTTTTCCATTACTATCAAACATCATTCTTACTTTACCAAATGTTTGACCAGCAACAATATAGTCAGATTTTTTAAGTGTACCATTTTGGACAATGATAGTTGCTAATGGACCATATCCTTTATCAAGATTAGATTCAACAATTGTCCCATAAGCAAAACGATTAGGATTCGCACGATAATTTTTTATTTCAGATAATAATTGAATTGAATCTAACAATTCATTAATACCTTCTTTTTGCAATGCAGATCCTTTAATGAAAATATGATTTCCACCTCATTCTTCAGAAACAATATTTTGTTCAGATAACTGACTCATTACTTTTTCATAATTAGCCCCTTGTTTATCCATTTTATTAACAAAAACAATAAGTTCAACACCAGCAGCCTTTGCATGATCAATTGCTTCTTGAGTTTGTGGTTTTAAACCATCATCAGCTGCAACTACTAGAATAACAATGTCAGTAATATTTGCTCCACGAGCACGCATTTCTGTAAAAATTTCGTGTCCAGGAGTATCAATGAAAGTTATGTAGTTATCATTATGTTTAATTTGATACGCACCAATATGCTGAGTAATACCACCAGATTCACTATCTACAACATGTGATTGTCTAATAGCATCTAATAATGTTGTTTTACCATGGTCAACATGACCCATGATTGTAACAATTGCAGGTCTATTTTTTAAATCTTTTTCTTGATCATCAAATAAAATATTTTCTAAAATATTTTCATCATTAACTTCTTTTTCAATTTTAAAATCTAGGTTATATTCTAAACAAATTTCACCAATTTGTTCTTCGTTTAAAACTGTATTTAAATTGATTGCTGTACCTTTTAAAAAGAAGAATTTAATAATATCTGAAACATTTTTGTTTAATTTTTTGCTTAGTTCTTCTGCTGATAAAGGTGAAGTAAAAATAAATACTCCATCTTTGATACCAATATCAACAGATTTTAATTGTTGCGATAAGTCAATACCTTGACGTGTTTCATTATTTTTTTTCTTGCTCATGTTTACCTCCTTGTTTTTCATTAATATAATCTTGCATTAAATTAATGTCTTTAATTTCTAGTTTTTTATTAAATATTTTAGATAACTTATTAACAACAATATTTAAATTAGTTATGCTGCTCGGATAAATATAAAAACCTTTACCAGTGTTCTTATTTTCTTTGTCTAAACAAATGTAATTTTCATAAATATATAGTCTAATTAATTCATTTTTATGATAACGTTTATGTGTCAAAATACACATTCGAACATTAAAGTTTTTCTTTTTCATTTTCAAGAATTTGGTTTACTTCATCCTCAAATATGCTATTTAATTCACTAATTCCATCATTATCTTTAATTTGTGCATAGAAGTCGTCAATTTCATCAAAGTTAATATTAGATTTTTCTTCAGTTTTATTAGATGAAAATTCATTACTTTCACATAAATTTAAGAATTCTGAAGAATCAACATCATAGAATTTTTCATCATAATCATTTGGATCAAAATCACTCATTTTGATGATATCAATGTTGTAACCTGATACCATACTAGCAAGTTTTGGATTGCATCCTTTACGACCAATTGCTTTTGATAATTCATCATCTAAGATAACAATAAATGCATCTTTAGTTTCTAAATTAATTCCAATTTTAACAATTCCATATTTAATAATAATTTGGCTTAATAAAAGATATGGATTAGATGTGTAATTATAAATTTCAATTTTTTCATTATTTAATTTAGAAGAAATGTTTTTGATACGTTCTCCACGAGGACCAACACAAACAGAAGCAGGTTCTATAGGTAAGTTTTTAGATTCAACCAAAACTTTTGTTTTAATCCCTGCTTGACGAGCTGATTTAACAATTTTGATTGTTCCATCATCAATTTCAGGAATTTCAAGACTCATATAGTATTCAACTAATTTATTACTAATTCTTGACAAAATAATTGGACAAAATTTTGATTGTTCTTTAATATCAATTACAACAAAATGATATTTTTCACCAATTTCTAAATGTTCTTCTGGGTTTAATTCTTTTTGTCCAATAAAACCTAATGTTGATTTTAATTTTTCACCATTTTTGTCATAAATATCTTCTAAATTAATTGTGTAGAAACCACCATTTTTGTCTTCTTTTTCAACTTTAGCAATAATGACTTCATTTTTCATTTGTGCTCAAGATTTGTAAACACGTTGATTATTAATTTCTGTAATACGTTGTTTAAATGTTTGTAAAATTTGTTGCACTTGGTTAGTTTTGAATTCTTTTTCAATATGAAATGGTTCTCTAAAAATCTCACCAACTTTTAGACCTAATTCTTTAACTCTTTCATCATTTTCTTCAACATGTAAATATTCATCAAAACTTTCATAGTTAACTGGAACTACTTCATAAAGTTTATTTGCAACAAATTCACCACTATTTACATCAAGTGATAATTCTAAGTTATCTTCAAATGTAATTCTGTTATATGCTTTTTTAATAGCATCTAATAAAAAGTCTTTTACAACTTCATTTTCTAAGTCATTTTCTTTTGCAACATTTTTGATTTGTTCTAATAATATAAGATTAAAATTATTACTCATTTTAATATCCTTTCTAGTTAAATATAAAAAAGAAAGACAAACCAAAGATATGGTTTGTCATATGTTTATAATTATATCTTTAAAAATGAATTATTTTTAAATTTGATGAATAAAATGATTTAGATATTTTATTTTTATATTTTCTTACTATACATTCATATAAACGAATATGCAAACGGAATCCTAGAAACATAACTAATTTTTGGTTCATCATTAAACATACTTAAATACAATGATAAAAAATATAAGAAAAAATAAAAAAATGCTGATAATAAGAAAAATATTGCTAAAGTATATAAAATAGAATTTTCGTTTTTTATCGGAAACAATGTTAAAGGTATAAATGTTCCAATCATTATAAACAATAATAAAAAAGAAAGAAATGATGTTATATTTGTCTTTCTTAAACTAAAGTTATCTTTACTAGTTAACTTATTAGCAAAAATTACTCTAAATTTTGTGTAATAAATAGTCAAATAAATAGGTGTGAACAATATTCATGAAAAACAAAGAGACAATTTTCATTTTTTATCAATATTATCTTTACAAATTATAATAATTGCTACTATTGATATTATTAAAAATATAATTAAGCAACTTATTCCAATAGAAAATGAAATAAATCTTGAAACTTCTTGTCCTAAATCTTTGTCTAATAAAAAATTTGGTACTGCAATTCCAACTATTAAATATAAAACTATTGTTATTGGAAATAAAAATATTGAATTTGTTCTTTGCATATTAAATAGTTATTATAAAGTCATATGAAGTACCTTTTCAAACTTTAAATTTTCATGTACAGTTGGTACTTTCTTTAAATTGTTTTATTTTTGTAATTGTAAGTGTAACTAATTTATAAACAAAATCTGGTAAATCTACAGTGAATCCTATAAAACCACTAACATCATAATTTTTTATAAATGAAACAATTGCAGGGGCTAATTGTGCACCTCATCATATAAAGCTTAATGCAAATAAAGATGCACCAGCAAGTTTAAAACCAACAGCTTTTCAAAAATGACTACTAAAAAATAATCCATGTTTTGAATTAATACCAATTCTATTAATTTCATTTAGTTCATTTAGATATGACTCATATACTACGTTAATTGCTTCTTCTTCAAATTTTTGATTAAGATTGCTTTCTTTTAATTTTTGATATATCAAATTATTTTTTTCTATAACAATTTTTTTTGCAATGTCATTTTTTGATAATCTAATAATTTCATCATTATTATTTCTACTATAAACATTTTTAGTAAACATATCATTTAAATCAATTGCAGATTGTTCTGTAATAATATGCTTTTGTGCTTCATTTATTTCATTTAAATAGTCCATATTTGTTGTTTGTGTGGTGGAATTTTTTGAACATGATGTAGCAATAGGTGTTATTATAGCAATGCTAGATAAACCTAAAAATGCACCAATAATATATTTTATTTTTTTCATATTTTTCTCCCATAATTATGCTAACTCTAATTTCTAATTAATTAAAATTAATTAGAAACAATAATTGAAATATTAAGTGGAGTATTTATAAATATATATGATTCAATTTTATTAGATTAAAAATCTTCAATAAAATTTAAAATATAAGTCTTATATATTTGCAAAAATATTTTAAATTAAGAAAAAATAAATAATATATCTAAAATATTAAAATTTAAAAATAGCTATGAATTCAACCAACAATTTATAAATTAAAATTATTTTTTATTTGTATTTTTCTACTATATATTCATACAAATGAACAAGCAAATGGAATTTTACAAATGCGACTAATTTTAGGCTGATTGTTAAACATACTTAAATAGAGTATTCGTGAATAGACAAACAAATATACAAGTAATGCTATTAGTGCTAATATGCCAAACTCTCCATCTATAAATTTCGCCATTTGACTTGTATTTGTTGCAAAATCTACTATTAACATAATAATAGTCATTAATAAAAATATTATGAATAAAATGAATAATAATAATAATAATAATGATGCATTATTTATCTTTTTTATTTCTACTTGTGAATTATTAATTAGTTTATCTGCAAAGATAGTTTTAAATTTAGAATAATAAATAATCAAATAAATTGGTGTAAATATTATTCAACTAAAAGATAAGATAAACTTTCATTTTTATCAATAATATTTGTACAAATTTCAATAATTTCAATAATTGCAATAATAGAAACAATTAAAAATAAAATAATGAATGTTAATCATATTCCTAAAAATGGTGCTATTTTTTTCTTGTAAAGTTATATCACTATTAGCACAACAATAGATATTCCTATCACTAATATTGCATACAACACACATGTTATTGGGAATAGAATATTAGAATTTGTTTTTTGCATATTATGATATTATTTCAGTTCCTTAAAACATTATCTAAATTTAATAATTTTAATATCTCTCGTTATGTATTTGTCTTAATTATTTATTTGATTTTTATTTTTAATTTTTGAAAATATTCATATAAATGAAAACAAAATTGGAATTCTTTTAATGTAACTATTATTACTTTTAATTAAGCTACAATATATTGATTTAGTAAATGCAAAAAAATATCCAATTATTACAATTAAATCCAATATACTAAATACTTCAACAACTATTTCATTTGTTGATTTGTTAATTAAAACACTACTAAAAATTATTACGATAATTGAAAATATAACAAATAAATTTAATAATACAAATGAATATATCGATGTTTTATTGGTCATTTCATCATTAATATTTGATAAATTTTCTATATATTTGCTGAAAATAACTTTAAATTTTACACAATAAATAATCATGTAAATTGGTTTAAATAATATCCAAAATATAGATAAAATTATCTTTCATTTTTTATCTATTTTAGAAATTAAAATAAAAATAAAACCAATTAAAGTAACTACAAAATATACAACTACTCAGACTATAATTCACATTACTAAATCTGTTTGTTTTTGTTCTAGAGTAATGTCGTTTCTAGTTATTGTATTTATCAAATCTAAAATTGGAAATAAGTAAATGAAAAAAAATGATAATGTAAATAAAATAGTAAAATTTAGTTTTTGGAAATTATATTTTAAGATCTGCTTTTCCATTTGATTTACCATTTCATATATAAAATGATCATTTACATTTAGTTTTATTTTTAAATACTTTTGTTTCTATAGCTGTTTTTATTACTAACGAAATTAAAAATTTTGGTATTTTTATATTGTTTTGCAAATTATTTATCTTAGATATAAAATTTTTATAATTTCCAGTTAGGATAAATTCTGCAAGAATTGGAAGAACTGGCGAATAAACAACTAACAAGCTAAATCCATATACTGCAGTACAACGTATTCCCATTCAAACAGACTCTCAAAAATGTTTACTAAAAATTGAACCACATCTTGATAAATTATTATCTACTTGAGTTCCATTTATTTGATTTAAATATGATTGATAAATAACATCTATTGCTGATTCTTCAAATATTTTATTTAAGTTATTTTCTTCAAGTTTTTTATATATAAAGTTTTCCTTATCTAGGACAACTTTTTCAGCAATTTCTTCTTTAGTTAACAAATTTATATTGCTAGTTCTAGAATTTATGTTTGCATTAAACAAGTTGTTTAAATCAATTGCAGACTGTTCAGTTATTAAGTGTTTTTCTGCATTATTTATTTCTTCATAATAATTAGTTTCTGAAATGGAATTATTTTCATTACTTGAACAAGATGTAGCAATTGGTGTAATAATTGCAGTTGCAGCAGAAGTTCCTATAAATGTTGTTAAAATTAATTTTATTTTTTTCATTTTCTTTTCTCCCATCAATATAATAACTCTATAAATACATTAAGTCACATTATTAGTTAATTAATTTCAAAATATTTTTATCAATATTTATAATTTGTTAAAAATATATTAGATAAGTTATTATTTGTATTAGTTTCTAGCAGAAATAAAAAATGACAAACTAGATAAATAGTTTGTCATATAAATTTAATTACATTTGAGAAATTATATTAGTTTTTTAATAATTTTGTTGCTATACATTCATACAAATGAACAAGCAAATGGAATTTTTCCTATATATGAAATTATTTTTTCACTAAATAAATTTGAGCAGTATGTAGTATATGTGTAAGAAAAAAAGTAAACCACTATTAATGCTATTGTAAACCATCCAACACATTCATTTATTATATGTTTTGATGCAATACTAGAATTGTCAATTATTAATGTAGAAATTGCTAATACTATAGCTATAACAAGCACAATAAATGAAAAAAGTGATGAATTATTAATTCCATTAACATTTGGATTAATATTTATTAATTCATTTGCAAATATTTTCTTAAATTTTATACAGTATATAACAAAATAAATTGGAGTAAATATTGTTCAACTAATAGATAATATAATTTTTCATTTTTTCTCTATATCAGATTTGCAAATTATATATAGTGCAAATGCAGTAATAATTGCAAATATTACAAGTCATGCAATTAAAAAAGCACTTATTGAAAATATTTTTTGTTCAGTTGTTATGTTATTTCCAAAAATTTTTGCATATTCAACAAATATTATAGTTAATAATACATATAGCAAAAATGTTATTGGAAATAAAATTATAATATTCTTTTTTTGCATAATTAGATTTCCATAGTAGGTTGATTAAGTGTACCTTTTCATACTACAAATTTTCATTTACAATTAGTATCTTTTTTAAATTTCTTTATACCATTTATAGTTTTATTTACAAGTGGCATAACAAAACTAGGTAAATCAAATTCTATTCCAATAAAACCAGATGCATCACCACTTTGAACAAAATTATAAATAGCAGGTGCTAATTGTATTCCTCATCATAATGTACTTAAAACAAATAAAGACCCACCTCAAATTTTATGACCAATTGCATTTCAAAAATGAGATCTAAATATACTGCCACAACGAATAGTATTATTTATTTCATTTGTTTGAATTTCATCTAAATATGATTGATAAATTACATCAGTTGTTTCTTCCTCAAATTTTGTTATTAAATTATTTTCATTTAGTTTTTGATATATAAAATTATCTTTATTTAAAACTACTTTTTTAGCTATTTCTTCTTTGGTTAATAATTTTTGTTCATTATTTCTAAGATTAACATTTTCATTAAAAAGATTATTTAAATCTATTGCAGATTGTTTTGTTATTAAATCTTTTTTTGCTTCATCTATTTTTGAATCATAATCAATTGAACTATTTGCATTAGTAGTTGTAGAACAAGATCCAGCAATTGGTGTAATAATTCCAACACTAGACAAACCTAAAAATGCACCAATAATATATTTAATTTTTTTCATATTTATTTCTCCAATCTCCAATCATTATAATAACTCTAATTAATAGAAAAGAAAAGCCAATTAATATTAAATTAATTGGCAAATAAATTAGAAAATAAAATTTTTTAAGGAAATATTATGTGCAACTTTCACATTCATATTCAATCACTTCTTTTCGTGTCTTGCAATAGTAGAAAGTCTTAATACCAAGTTTGAATCCGAATAAATGATAGAGTGTAAAATCTGTTAATGATTCCACTTTTTTGAAATAAATATTGATTGATTGAGCTTGATCAATAAAGCATTGTCTAATAGCAGCTAGTTTGATTAATTGGTATTGATCACAATCAAAAGCAATTTTATAATAAGCACTATTTTTTGAAATATTTGGTACTAAAGTAATAATGTTACTTTTACCATCTTCTTTATAAACAAAGTCTTGAATTGGTTCAATACTTTCTGTTGCATTGATTGCTTTACCAGAAGTAGCAGTTGGAGCAATTGCCATTAATTGAGCATTTCTTAAACCGTATTTTTTAATCTCTTCAGATAGCTTATTTCATTTATTTCAATCTGGTTTTCAATCAGTTAAATTCATAGCATTTTTATTAGCACGTGTAATTGGTAATTCACCTTTTGCTCAATTTGTTTTTTCAAAATCTTCAAATTTGCCTTTTTCTTTTGCTAATTTTAATGAACTAGAAATAACTTGATAACTAAAATTATCAAAAATTTTAGCAGTTTCTTCTAATGCAGCTGGGCTATCAATAACAATTCTCTTATCAGCTAAATAGTTAACATAGTTTAAAACACCAATTCCTAAATAACGATATTTTATATTTGTATATTTAGCTTCTGAAACTGGATATTTTGCAATATCAATAGTATTATCCATAGCACGCACTAAACTATCAATAACATCTTGTTGAGTTTCATAATCAAGATTGCATCATTTTTCTAAATTCACACTTGCTAAATTACAAAGAGCAATTTCTCCACATTTATATTTTTTAGTAATTGTTGGATCTTTTTCTCAATTATCAATTTCATGACTAATTGGAACTGATGCAACAGAAGGTAAAGTAATTTCAGAACATAAATTAGAAGAGTTAATGTAGCGATTTAACATTGAAACTTCATTAACATTTTCTTCATGGAATAAGTAAATGTTACCTGTTTCAACTCTTTCTTTCATAATCATTTCTAAAATTTTCCGAGCAGGAATTTTTTTACAATCTGTTGTAAGTGTATTTTCATACTCAACATATTGTTTTTCAAATGCTTCACCATATAAATCAAATAATTTAGGTACTTTTAATGGATTAAATAAAGTAACATTTTCATTTTTTAATGCACGATCAATTAATAAATTATTTATTTTTACTGAATACTTTAATTGTCGAGCACGATTTTCTTCCGTTCCACTGTTACTTTTTAAAACAATTAATTCTTCAAAATTATGATGTCATCATTGGAAATAAACACAACAAACACCAGGTCTTTCAGAACCTTGGTTAAATGCTTTAATTGTTGATTCAACAATTTTTAGAAATGGAACCGGCCCACTACTAAAACCATTATTCCCAAGAATATAAGATCCTGATGATCTAAGGGCTGAAATATCAACAGCATTCCCACCTTTATTTTTAGAATAAATTGCAATATCATGAATTGTGTTCATAATACTATCAGCATCATCATCCATTTTTGATAACACACAACTAGATAATTGCATATTAATTGTTCCAGCATTCATTGAAATTGGTGTTGATGTTGTAAAGTAATGGTTAGATAAGTAATGATAGAATTTTTTGATGTAATCTAATCTTTTTGCTTTGTCTTCTTTGTAAAACAAAGTCATAGCAATTCTCATATAGGCATGCTGAGGTAATTCTAATTTTTTATTTTTAGAATAATTTAAGCAATATTTACGAGTAAAAAATATTAATGCTTTATATGTAAAAATGAAATCATTTTGAGGAACAATTGTTTTATTTAATTCTTCAATTTCTTAATCACTATAAGATTGGAAAATTTCTTTATTGTAACGATGATGTTCAATACCTTTTTCAATAACTTTTTTTAAATGAATATAATTTAAT
>CAJUTA010000021.1 GCA_910589685.1 uncultured Ureaplasma sp. | reverse complement strand
CGCTAGACTTAGGATCTAGTTCTTTACGGAGTGGGAGTTCAAGTCTCTTCATGCGCACCATCTTAAAATACTCTAACTTTAGTTAGAGTTTTTTTTTATATCATTAAACTATGAACAAACTACTTCCAAATTTATATTTAGATATTGGTAATACAAATATTAAGTATTGTTTTGACGATGACAAAATATATATAGTAGATTCAAATCTTTATGAATTGTCTTATATATTTGATAAATATTTGCATAATCACAATATTTATTTAATTAATGTTAATTTTGAATTAAATAAATTTATTAAAGAAAATACAAATAAAAATTTATTTATTTTTGATAAAGAAAAATATCATAATGAATTCAATTTGCAAAAAAAATTTGATTATAAAGAAATTGGTGATGATATTTACTTTATGATAAATTTTTTAATTGAATCAAATTTGTCAAATTATTTGTTGGTCAGTTATGGAACATACACTGTTTATTTAATTATAAAAAACAATTTAATTGAATCTATTCAAATTGAATTAGGAAATGATGCAATAAACAAATTTCTTGCAAACAAATTTGATTTAGAATTCTTTAAATTAAAACCTAATTTAGTTAATGGAAATAATACAATTAATGCAATTAATAGTGCAACATATTTTAGAACAATTGGCACAATTGAAGAAATCAAAAAGTATTATAAATTTAGTAATAATGAAATTATTTTTTGTGGAAATGGAATTAGTAATACAATAACAAATAATTTTCAAGATTGTAATGTTATTAATAATTTAGTTCTTCTATCTTTCAAAAAATGATGTATTAAAAAATTTATGAAAAAATAATATTAATTATTTAGATATAATTTATAAATAATTTATTGATAATAATATTTTTTAGAGGTATATATGGCTAGTAAAGCAGAATTAGTTAAACAATTACGTGCAATTACATTCGCAGGAATGACTGATTGTATGAAAGCCTTAAATGAAACAAATGATGATTTAGATTTAGCTGTTGAATGATTACGTAAAAATGGAGCAATCAAAGCTGCTAAAAAAGCAAATGCAATTGCTGCTGAAGGTCTAACATTAGCAAAATTTAATAATAATAAAACATTAGCTTGTATAATTGAAGTTAATTGCCAAACAGATTTTGTGGCAAAAAATGAACAATTTGTTAAATTAACAAATGATATGTTAAATGTAATTTTAGAATCAGGTTCAACAAATATTGAAAATTTAAAAATCAATGGAAAATCTTTTGAAGAAGCATCTCAAGAATTAACTGCAATCATTGGAGAAAAAATCGGTTTTAGACGTACTGAAATTCTAAAAGCAACTGATAATCAAACAATTGGTATTTATACACATATGAATAACCGTGTTGCAACAGCTATTTTAGTTGATGGTAAAGTTTCAGATGAAGTAGTTACAAATATTGCTATGCATATTGCTGCTATGAATCCTAAATATGTAAATGAATCTGAAGTTGATCAAAATTGATTAAATAAAGAAAAAGAAATTATTCTTGAACAAACTAAACAAGAATCTAATAAACCAGTTGAATTCTTAACTAAAATTGTTGATGGTCGTGTTAACAAACTATTAAAAGAAATTTGTTTAGTTTCTCAACCATATGTAAAAGATCCTTCTTTAACAGTTGAACAATATTTATCAAATAATGGTGCAAAAGCAATTAAAATGATTAATTTTGTTCTTGGTGATGGAATTGAAAAGAAAGAATCTGATTTTGCCGCTGAAGTTGCAGAACAAATGAATCAAGCTAATAAATAATAATTAAATTTATGTCAAAACGTGAACGTCTTTTAATTAAAATTTCAGGTGCATCATTAAAGAGCAATGATGAAGTTTTTGATGTTCTAAAAGCAAAAGATATTATTAATCAATTAAAAATTTTGCATAAGAAATATGATATTTCATTAGTTATTGGTGGCGGAAATTTATTTCGTGGCGATGCATCTAAAAAATTTATGTTAGATCGTTACCGTGCAGACCAACTAGGTATGTTATCTACAATGATTAATGGAATTTTATTTAATGATTTATGCTTAAAAGAAAATTTAAAAACACATCTATTTAGTGCTGTAAAAATTGATACATTTATTGATTACTATACAGTCCGTGATGTTAATAACTCACTATCTAATAATGAAATTTGCATTTTTTGTGGTGGAACAGGTTCAGCATTTTTTACTACAGATACTGGAGCTGCCCTTCGAGCTGCTGAAACAAATACAAATTGAATCCTAGTTGGTAAAAATGGTGTTGATGGTGTTTATAATAAAGATCCTAAAATTCATAATGATGCAAATAGATATGACTTTTTAACTTATAACGATGTTATTGTTAATGACTTAAAAGTTATGGATCATTCTGCATTAACATTATGTGGTGATAATGATATCAAGTTAATTGTTTTTAATATTAATCACAAAAATAGTTTAATTAAAGCTATGGAAAAAGAAATTCCTACAACAATAATAGAAAAGGAGAAAACTAATGATTGATTGAAATAGTTATGAATTAAAATTCAATGAAAAATTTGATTCAATTGTTAATTGAATGACATCTGAATTTAACAAAATTAGAATAGGTCGTGCAACGCCAGCCATTTTAGATGGTATTTTAGTAGACGCATATGATGAAAAAATGAATTTTAATCAAATTGCAAATATTAGTGTTTCTGATGCAAGAACTTTAGTCATTAAACCATATGATAGAAGTTTATTAAAAAATATCACAACAGCTATTTCTGCATCAAATTTAGGAATTAATCCCCAAGTTGATGCAGATTCAATTCGTTTGAGTTTTCCTAGTCCTACAGAAGAAATGCGTAAAGAATTAGTAAAAAAAGCAAAAGCAATTGCTGAAGATGCTAAAGTTGATATTCGTCGTCTTCGTCAAACTTTACAAGATGATTTTAAAAAAGATACTAATGCATTAGAAGATGATAAAAAATATTTCAATAATGAATTAGATATTATTACTAAAAAAGCTAATCAAAAAATTGATGAGCTATTTACTCATCGTGAAAAAGAAATTTTAACAATTTAATTTTGTTAAAAGTTGTTAATTAAATATTTATATTATGAATATTCCTTTACATGCATTGTATATTTCAAATAAATATTCCAAAGTTCTTAAATCGATAACTAAGATTAATCATATTGGTTTTATAATGGATGGAAATCGTCGTTGAGCGAAACATCGGTTTTTATCACCTATTTCAGGTCATAAAAAAGGTTTGAATACAATGCATAAAATCATAAATTATGCAGTCAAAAAATTTCATATAAAAGCAATGTCATTTTATGCTTTCTCAACAGAAAATTGAAATCGTAATAATGATGAAATTAATTATCTAATGAATCTTATGAAAGATCAATTGAATGATTCAAAATTTGAAAATTGATTAATGGAAAATAATGTTCAATTTATTTGAAATGGTTTTGAAAACAAGCTGGATAATTTAATAATAGAAAAAGCAAAATATTTAATGAATAAAACAATTAATAATACTAGTACTAAGCTACAAGTTTTGTTAAACTATGGTTCCCAACAAAAAGTTGTAGAAGCAATTAATAACATCTTATTAGAACAATCTAAATCAATAGATTTATCTATTTTGATGAACAAATTAGATCCATTTAATTTAGGACCAATCGATTTATTAATTAGAACAGGAAATGAAAAGCGTTTAAGCAATTTTATGCTTTTAGAATCATCTTATGCTGAATTAATTTTTCATAGATGTTATTGACCAAGTTATTCAATATCTAAGTTAAATTTTGATTTAATTGAATTCTTGAATCGAAAGAGAAGATTTGGTAAATAATTATGTCATTCATTAAATTGCAAAGAAATAAAATTTCTAACAGTAATAAAAAAACAATGAAAGAGCGATTATTATCATCAATTTTTATTGCTTCATTTTTTATTTTTTTATTTCTTTTTGGAATTTTATCTGACAAAACAAATAATTGATCTCCAATTACAAATCCAATAATTGTTACAGCATTTGGTTGGGTACTGCTAATATATTTACTTCCATTTATTTTTATTGTTGCTCGTGAAATTAATAATATCTTTTTTAAATTTAATAAAATATCATATTTATTAATTTTGTCATGCTCCATTATTTTAATTTATGCTCCAACAATGGTATATTTTTTAAAATATTATGGATATATATCAATTGAAATTGGCAATCGAATTAATCAATTAAATACTGTAACAAATATTTTTGCAATTGTATTAGGTTGTTCAATTCTATTAACAGTTATTATTAATACATTATTGTTATGAATAAATCACGAGATGACATTTAAAAATTGAATTATCCTTAATTTAATTGTTGGTGTAACTAGCGGCTTCTTTTTATCTTCATTATTTTTCTTATTTACTAGAGGATGGTTAGTTTTACTTTGATTAATGTTAATTGTTATTGGTTGTGATAGTTTTTCTTATTTTGGTGGATTATTATTTGGAAGACATAAAATGGCCCCTAAAATTAGTCCTAAAAAAACATGAGAAGGTTTTGCAATTGGTCAAATTATTACAGCGGGATTAGCATTATTGATTTTATTTAGTTTTTCATATATCAAACACGAACCAGATGTCCTTAAACAAATTATGGGAATTCAATTTCAACATATTACTAATTCCGGTATTCAAAATGGAAGCTTTAATCACAACACTGTTCAATGATGAATTCTTATGACCTTTGTAACAATTATTTTATCTTTATTGTCAGTTTTTGGAGATTTATCATTTAGTTGATTTAAACGAAAATATCGAATTAAAGACTATGGATATTTAATTCCAGGACATGGTGGAATTATTGATAGAATTGATTCACATTCTGTAGTTATTAGTTTTTATTTTGTTTTAAGTTTTGTTATAGCATTGTTTGCTAATACAATTGTTTTCTTTGAGTAAAAAATGTTATGAAAAAAATTATTATTTTTGGAATTACTGGTTCAATTGGGCAACAAGCATACAATGTTATTTGCGAACAAGATAATTTAGAATTATGTGGGATGACTTTTAATTCTAATTTTTCTTTGGCAGAAAAAATTAAAAATTTACAAAATAAGAAAATTGAAATATATAGTCCAAAATTTACTGATTTAAATACAGTTTCTAATTATGAAGAAATGATAAAAAAGTGCAAACCAGATTTAATTGTTAATGCAATTACAGGTTTTGCTGGAATTCATATTACTCAATTGTCAATAAAATATAAAATTAATTTAGCACTTGCTAATAAAGAATCTTTAGTCATAGCTGGTAAATTTATTAATGAATATATTTCAAATAATCCAAATTGAAAATTATATCCTATTGATAGTGAGCATTCATCACTTTATTATTTAATTTCTAAAATTAAAAATGGAATTAAAAAAATTTATATTACAGCTAGTGGTGGCCCATTTTATTTTTTAGAAAAAAAAGAACTAGAGAATAAAAAGTTTTCTGATGCTATAAAGCATCCAAACTGACAAATGGGAGAGAAGATATCAATAGATTCTGCTACCCTTATTAATAAATGTTTTGAAATAATAGAAGCATATTATTTATTCAATAAATATGAAATTGAGGCAATCTATCATCCACAATCAATTGTTCATGCCATGATTGAATTAGTTGACGGGACATTTATAACCAATATGTCATATCCTGATATGCGTATTCCTATTTCACTTGCTCTTAATGATTTTGCTGTTACTAAATTAGATTTACCTAATAAATTAGATTTAACTAATATTAATCTTTATTTTGACAAAATTAATGAAGAAAAATGACTTCCAATTAAGTGATCTAATCAACTTATTAAGACAAATAATTATATTATTGGTTTAATCATTGTTTTACTTGATGATTATTTAATTAAGATGTATAAAAATAATTTAATTAAATTTAATGAAATTAGTTTGATAATTGATGAATATATTTCAAAATATCAAAGTTTTGTTATCAATGATTGGAATGATATTTATAAGATAAAATTAGAAATTGAAAAAGATTTTTGTTTGCATTATGGAGTTAAAAATGAAGAATAAACTTTTTGATACTTTAAAAGTATTATCAAAATTTAGTGACTCTGAAATCAATGAGATATTGGATGCAACTAAAGATTTTAGTATTTCTAATGATGATGGGAATTTAAATATCAATATTAATTTAGATCATCAATTACCACTTCAATTATTGTTAAATATTAATAATTTCAATAATGAAAGTAAAAATATTTATTTAAATCCAATAATTTCATTAGAGAAAGTGGATTTAGATGATTTAAAAAAATGTTTGTATCATTTTTTTAATATCAATAAATGTCAAGAAATTTTAAAAATTTTTAATTTTATTAATTTTGAAATTTCATCAAATAATTTAATAATTTATTATCACAATGAATTTCAACTTAATTACTTAACAAATATTAAAGAAGAATTGTTTAAATATTTAAATAAACAACTAAAAATTTTAACAAATGATATTAAATTCATTCTTGATGAAAAATCAATTGAAAAAATTAAAAATAAAATTGAACTTGAACAACCAATTATTTTTGTAGAAGATCAAAAATTAAAAGATGAAAATTTAGATTGCATTACTCCTATTTCAGATTTGTCTTTGCAACAAGGAGAAGCAATTATTGAAGGAACAATCTTTAATATTCATTCAATTAAAACACGAAATGGTTTCATTTATACATACTATGTTACTGATGGTAATGATTCAATTAGTGTGAAAAAATACTATACTAGTTTACAAAATGTTTTTCCAATAAAAATTAATGATTATGTTCATTTAACAATTAAATTGATAAATGATAAATATGACAATTCATCTCAGATTTCAGGAGATTTGAAAAAATATAAGATCTTAGAAAAACAAAAAAAAGAAGTTACTGATCCACCTAGATTTGAATTAAATGTTCATACAAAAATGTCTAGTTATGATGGTTTAATTGATTTAGATAGTTTAAAAGATTTTTTAGATGAAAATAAATTTACACATTTTGCAATTACTGATCGTTACAATGTGCAAAATTTTCCAGATGTTTACAAAAAATTTAAGAACACTTCCATTCAACCAATATATGGAGTTGAAATGGAAATTTTACCAGAAAAAATTAATGCAGTTTTAAATCCGGTAAATGCAAATTTAGAAGAATCGACTTATGTTGTATTTGACTTGGAAACAACCGGTTTATATCCATTTTTTAATGACATTATTGAATTTGGGGCAATTAAAATTAGAAATAATACTATTGTTGAAAGTGTTCAATTTTTTATAAAACCAAATGACAAGTTGTCTCCAAAAATTAGTGAAATTACAAAAATTTATGAATCAGATCTAGAAAATGCATGTTCTCAAGAAGAAGGTCTAAATAAAATTCTTAATTTTATTGGTGATGATATTTTAGTTGCTCATAATGGGATTGATTTTGACTTCAATTTTATAAATACAAAATTGAATCAATATAATTTGCCGCCACTAAAAAATTGCCTAATTGATACATTGTTTATAAGCCGTTCAATTAATGAAGGATTTAAATCACATTCATTAGAGATGATTTCAAGAAAATTAAAATTATCTTATGATTTAGATAGTGCACACCGGGCAGACTATGATGCTAAATTATTATCTGATGTATGATTAGAATTCATTAAAATGCTTGATGAAAAAAATTGTCACAACATAAATGAAATTAATGATTTTATCCAAAATAAACAATTACGTTTTGCAACTCGCGGTAGTTTTGTCAATGTTTATGTAAAAAATCAAGAAGGAATACGTGACATCTATAAATTAGTATCTTTATCACATACTGATCATTTTTCATCTCGGCCAACAATTACTTGAGAAATATTAAATGAGTATCATAAAAATTTATTAATTACAAATTTACCAATTGAAAATGATGTTATTAATTGTGCTTTAACTAAAACTAATAATCAATTAGATGATGCTATTAATAAATATGACTTTATTAGTATTTGTCCACCTGATGGTTTCTATCATGAAATTAAAAATGACAATATAAGTAGCGAAGAATTTCATATTGCAATAAATAGAATTATTGATTCTGCTAATAAACAAAATAAATTAGTTGTAGCATCATCAAATGCTTATTATTTAACTGAAAATGAAAAGCAATTTCATAATTTGTATGTAAATCTTCCAATTTTGAACAAACGAAACCACAGATTTAAAAATTATGGTACTGGTCCTAAAATGCATTATAGAACAACTGAACAAATGTTATCTGAATTTTCTTTTTTGAATGATTCACAAGTTATTAATGACGTCGTTATTAATAATCCAAATAAAATTTTAGAATTATTTAATTTCCCTATTACTCCAATAAAAGAAAAACTATATCCACCATTTATTCCAGGTGTTAATGAAAAAATTAGAGAAAAAGTTTATTCTAATGCACATAAAATGTATGGTGATAATTTACCTGAAATTGTTGAAAATAGAATTAAAAAGGAATTGGATTCAATTATTAATCATGGGTATGCTGTTGTTTATTGAATTTCATATTTATTAGTTAAAGAATCAATTGATGATGGTTATGTAGTTGGTTCACGTGGGTCTGTTGGTTCTTCAATTGTTGCAACATTTTTGAATATTACAGATGTCAATCCTCTTCCACCCCATTATTTATGTACAAAATGTCAATTTAGTAATTTTGAAATTGATTCATCAATTGAAGATGGTTATGATTTACCGATTATTAAATGTCCAAAATGTGGTGCTGATATGCAAGGAGAAGGCCATAATATTCTATTTGAAGTATTTCTAGGTTTTTATGGTGATAAGGTACCTGATATTGATTTAAATTTCTCTGGTGATTATCAAAATAAAGCTCATGAGTTTATTAAAAGTATGTTTGGTAAAGAATACACTTATCGAGCTGGAACAATTTCTACAATTGCAGAAAAAACTTCGTATGCAAATGCAAGATCATATTTTGAATTAATTGATAAAGAAAAGAAGTATTCTGAAATTGAAAGATATGCAACAAAATGTGTTGATGTTAAAAGAACAACTGGCCAACACCCAGGGGGTATTATTGTTGTTCCAAGTGATATGACAATTTTTGATTTTACGCCTTATAATTTTCCTGCTGATGATTTTGAACAAAATTGATATACAACACATTTTGCTTTTGAACATATCCATGATAATTTATTGAAATTTGATATTTTGGGACATGATAATCCCACAATTTTAAAAATCTTAAAAGATTTAACAAATGTTGATGAAAAAAATATCCCTCATTATGATTTAAGAACCATTAGTTTATTTAGTAGTAATGAAGAATTAAATGTAAAATCGTCAGATATTTTAGGCGAAACAACAGGAGCTTATTCTATTCCAGAGTATGGGACAAAATTTGTCCGTGAAATGTTAAGAGATACCAAACCAAAAACTTTTGCTGATTTAATTAGAATATCTGGTTTATCACATGGAACTGATGTTTGGATTGGAAACGCAAAATCATTGATTGATAATGGAATGGGATTAAATGAAATTATTGCCTGTCGTGATGATATTATGTCATATTTGATAAAACATAATATTGAACCAAAAATTGCTTTCAATATTATGGAAGATGTTCGTAAAGGTAAAAAGATTAAAGAAGAATATAATGATTTACTTTTACAAAATAATGTTCCACAATGATATATTGATTCATGCAACAAGATCAAATATATGTTCCCCAAAGCACATGCAACTGCTTATGTAATGCATGCATGAAAATTTGCTTGATATAAATTAAATTATCCATTAGAGTATTATTCAGCCTATTTTACAATTCGAACTGATGTATTTAATCTTGAATTATTATGTACAACACTTGATCAAATTAGAGATGAATATAATCATATTAATGAATTAATTAGAAAAAAAGAACCTGTTACAACAAAGCAAAAAGACTTGCTATCAATTTATGAAGTTGCAATCGAAATGTATGCTCGTGGTTTTAAATTTAAAATGATTGATGTCCAAAAATCAGATTCTAGAAATTTTGTTATAGATTATGAGGATAAGGCTTTAATTTGTCCATTTAGAACAATAGATGGATTAGGAGATTCAATTGCAAATTCAATAGTTGAAGCGAGAAAATTAAAAGAATTTACAAATAAGATTGATTTTATTGAAAGAACAAAAGTATCTAAACAACATATTAAAAAAATGGAAGAATTGGAAATTTTAGATTCTTTAAGAGATAGTGCTCAAATAAATATCTTTGATATTAAATTTTAATTTATTGCTAAAATATAATTTTAGTAAGAAAGGTCAATAAATAATGAGTAATGCAATATTTATTATTTGTATTGTTTTTGCAGCAATATGTATAATTATTGGTCTTTTGTTGTCTAAATCTGGTTCTAGTTCAGGAATTACAACTATGAGTGGTCAGGATATGGAAATATTCAAGAAAACCAAAGATCGTGGTTGAACAAAAATATTTCAAATAACAATGATTATTCTTGCTTTTTGTTTAGTTGTTATTGCTCTTATATTAAAGATTGTTCTTAAATAAAATTATGAATAATAATTCTGATATAAAAAGCAAGATAATTCAAATTATTATTGATGATGGTAATCGAAAGATTCCTATTCCAGTTCTAGTTAGAAAATATTTAAATAGTTTTCCATATACAAATAAAAATTCTATTTATAACCAAATTGATTTAATGCTACAAACTGGTGAATTAAGAAATCCTTTTGATAATAAAGTTGTTTTAGGATATATTGATGCTCCAGTTGATTTATCAAATATCTATGAAGGTTTTATAAATATAAATTCACAAAAAGATGGTTATATCAAGCAATTTGATGATGAAGGAAATGTCATTGAAGAATTTTATGTTAATAAAATTCATGTTAATGGTGCTTTGCGTGGAGACCAAGTAAAGTTTGCACTTCTTGAAAAAGACATACCAAACGGATTACGTGAGGCAAGCGTAGTTGAAGTTGTTAAACGTAATCGAGCTGTAATAGTAGTGGAAATTTTGATTGATGAATTTGGTAATACTACAGTAATTCCAGATGACTCAAGAATATATCATGATATTGTAATTGAGAATATTGATATTGCAAAAAATGGTGATAAAGTTTTATTACAAATAAATTATTTTGAAAAAAATAAAATTAATGCAACAATCACAAGAGTTATTGGTAACAAAAACTCATTAGGATCTGATATTGAATCTATTGTTTATGATAATGGAGCAGAAATTTTTTTCAATAACGATGCAATTAATGAATCTGAAAATTTATCATTTAATTTAAATGAAGAACAACTAAAAATTCGTAAAGATTTAAGAAGTAAAAATATTATCACAATTGATCCTGCCACATCAAAAGATTTAGATGATGCAATATGTGTAGAAAAGCAAGATAATGGTAATTATAAATTATATGTTTGTATTGCTGATGTTTCTTATTATGTAAGATTAAATACAGAGTTAGATAACTCCGCTCTAAATCGTGGAACTTCAATATATTTAGTTGATCGTGTTGTTCCAATGTTACCTAATAATATTTCAGATTGTTTATGTTCATTAAATCAAGATGAAGAGAAATTTTGTTTAACAGCAGAAATTGATATTAACAAAAATGGTGATATAGTTAATTTTGATGTCTATCCTGCAATTATGTTAAATAAGAGACGTTTTTCATATGATGAAGTTAATGCGTATTTTGATGGAACAAATCAATTAAATGATGTGAAACAAGAAATTAAAGATGAACTTAATGATTGTCTAGAATTACATCATATTTTGCGAAAACATAAATATGATGCAGGATATATTGAATTTGATATTAAAGAACCAAAAATTACTTTAGATGAAAATGGAGTACCAATTTCTATTGACATTAAGAAAAGTGGAACTGCTCAAAAAATGATTGAAGATTTTATGGTTGCTGCAAACGAAGCTGTTACTTTATTTGCCAAGAAACATAATCTAGATTTCATTTATCGAATTCATGATAAACCAGATACAAAGAAAATTGAAAATTTTAAAATAGAGTCAAAAAAATTGGGCTTTTATTCGGAAATTGATTATGCAAATTTACAATCAAAATCATTTTTAAATTTAATTAATAAAAATAAAGATCATCAAGAATTTTCTTTATTTAATAAGATCTTGTTGAGAACGATGCAAAAAGCAAAATATTCAGTAAATAATATTGGACATTTTGGTTTAGCTATCTTCAACTATACTCATTTTACTTCGCCAATTCGTCGTTATTCAGATCTATATATTCATCGAATACTATGAATGTTTGTTTTTACTCCTGATAAATTTACTAATAATGAACGTAATATTGTTTTAGAAAGATTGCCTGAAGTAGTTGAACAATGTAATTTCACAGAAATCAGACAAGTTTCATGCGAAAGAGATGTCAATTCAATGAAATTTGCAGAATATATGTCATATCATGTTGGTGATATATATGAAGGTGTTATTAGCACAATTACTTCATTTGGATTCTTTGTTGAATTAGATAACATGATTGAAGGGTTAGTTACAATTAGATCATTAGACGATGATTTTTATACGTTTAATCCTGAAACAATTACCATTATTGGTAGACGCAATCAAAAAGTCTACACAATGGGAAAACGTGTGAAAATTCAAGTTGTATCTGCAAATAAAAATGACCGTAAAATTGATTTTAAGGTCATTAATTAAATTAGTAGATTAAATAATTATTCTTTATTACTTTTTTTATTTTCTTCTTTTAACTCATTTTTAGCTTTTTCTTTTGCTAAACGAGCATTACGACGTTCCATTCTTTTTTGGTTTAATTTTAATTGACGAGCAAGTTCTTTGTCAT
>CAJUTA010000020.1 GCA_910589685.1 uncultured Ureaplasma sp. | reverse complement strand
ATTTTGAATAGCTTATTTTGAATTTGATCTGGAAAATTATCAAAAACAATTTTAGTTGCATCTCTGCTAGACAAACATGCAATGATAATTTTGTCATAATCATTTTTTACCAAACTACAATCAACTAAAATACTATTTTTAGAAAAGTTTATTTTTGTAGAATGATTTTTATTTAAATAATTATTTTTAGAATTATTTAATGCACTATTTATTTTATTTTTGATTATTGTGCTATCAAAATTTATATGTTGCGACAATAAAGTTAAATAATCGCTTTCATATAAAGAATTACCATATTTTTGAATAATTTCAATTGCAAGGTTAAAAATTTCTTCTTTATTAGACAAAGAATTTGATGATGAATTATTTTGAAATAAATCATCTAAGAGAAAAAGAGAAAAATGAACTTGATCATTAATTATTTTATTTAATTCTGTACTAGATGAATTATTTAAAACTTCATCAAAATCTTTATATTTCGAATCATATCTTTTTACAACATATACATTAATTTTTTTACCAATTTTTTTACCAACACTAATGATTGCTTTTTTACCAGCTTCATCATTGTCAAATCCTAAAACAATCGTCTTAAATAATTTATTGTTAGTAATTTTATTTAAATGGTTGTCACTAAATGCAGTTCCCATCGTAGCTACACAATTGGATACACCAATTCTATACAATGCAATAGCATCCATAAACCCTTCAACAATAAAAAGAATTGATTTTTTTTCTTTAATAGCATTATTTCAATTGTATAAAACATCAGATTTTTTGAAAATGCTAGTTTCTGAAGTGTTTAAATATTTTGGTTCATCATTTGAATCAATGGTTCGACCACTAAAACCAATAATCTTACCCTCATCATCACAAATACTAAAAACTATACGATTACGAAATGTATCTAAAATATTGCCGCTATTTGTAATTATTGCCAAATTATTTTGAACTAATTCATTTTGATTGAAAATAGATGAGTCGTCAATGTTGACATATTTTTTATCATTGTTTGTTAACAAATCATATAAATCATGACCAGTTTTATTCGGATTAAAACCTATTTTAAAAGCATTAATGATTTCATCACTAATTCCACGGTTTTTTAAATAATTAAGAATATGATTATTTTCTTTATTATTTAAAAATGATTGACAAAATTCTAAATAATTAGAATTAAGACTATATATTCTTTCATTCTCAAAAGAATTACTATTTTTATATTTTGTTATTAATTTTTCATCTAAATTCAATTGTTGAGCAATTTCAATTAGTGCTTGCTGATAATTCATATTTTTATACAACATCACAAATTTAATTGCATCACCACCAGTTGAGCATGCAAAACATTTAAAAATATTTTTTTGGGAATTAATTGTTAGTGATGGTTTGGTATCACCATGAAACGGACAAATAGCCAAATAATTATTGCCTTTTTTAAATAATTGCAAATAATTCTTAATAACTTCAACTATATCAATATTGTGAATTTTTTCAGCTAATTCATTGCTCATTCAAAATTTTGTTTCCTTTTATTTTTTTGAAAGAAAAAAGTTTGGAACTTCACTAAGATGAAGTTTAATTTGTTCCATTGTGTCACGGTTACGAATTGTTACAATGTCACTATCAATGCTATCAAAATCAATTGTTAAACAATATGGTGTACCAATTGCATCTTGACGACGATATCTTTTTCCAATTGATCCAGAAGAATCAAAAGTACAACTAATTTCATGATCTAACAATTCTTGTCAAACTTGTTCTGCTTTATCTTTTAATTTATTGACTAATGGTAGAATTGCTACTTTATATGGACTTAATTTATATGGTAAATGCATAACAACACGACTATCATCACCATCTAATTTTTGTTCTTCATAACAACTACAACAAATCGCATACAACAATCTTTCCACACCAACGGAAGGTTCTATTATATGAGGAATAAATTTTTCATTAGTAATTGGATCTAAATAAGACAAATCTTTTTTAGAAAAATTTGAATGGTTTTGCAAATCAAAATTTGTTCTATATGCTAATCCTCAAAGTTCTGATATGCCATGAGGAAAATTAAAGTTAAAATCAACTGTTCTTTTTGAATAGTGTGATAATTGACTTTTATCATGTTCGTGCATACTAATCAATTCACTATCAATATTGCAATCATTTTCTAAAAATGATCTAATTTTTTTTAAAAATTCTTCAAATCAAAAATTATATTCTTTTTCCTCAATAAAAAACTCAATTTCCATTTGTTCAAATTCACGGGTTCTAAAAATGAAATTTCCTGGTGTTATTTCATTTCTAAAAGCTTTTCCAATTTGTCCAACTCCAAAAGGAATTTTTTGTCTTGTTGTTCTTTGAATATTTTTAAAATTAATAAAAATTCCTTGAGCTGTTTCTGGTCGTAAATAAAGTTCTGTAGTATTATTTTCTACAACACCTTGATGAGTTTTAAACATCAAATTAAAATAACGAATATCAGTTCAATCAAATTTTTGGCAATTAGGACAAACAATATTTAATTTGTTTAAATAATTTTTGATTTCTTCATTTGATGAAGATTCAGAAATTACTACATTTGAATCAACTGATTCAATTAATTTATCCGCTCTAAAGCGTGATTTACAATTACGACAATCAATTAAAGGGTCAGAAAAATTTTGTAAGTGCCCTGAAGCTTGTCAAACAAGTGGATTTAACAAAATCATTGAATCTAATCCATACATATTTTTTTGTGTAGTTATGAATTTTTTTCATCATAATTGTTTCAAATTATTTTTTAATAAAACACCTAATGGGCCATAGTCTCAAGCATTTGCAAGTCCATTGTATATTTCACTACTTGCAAAAATAAAACCATAATTTTTTAAATGAGAAGCAATTGTATCTTGATCGTATTTTAATTTACTTGCCATATTTACTTACTTTTTCTATTTTCCTTATTTACTACTCTTATATATTGATTGAATAAGTAATTTAAATAATCATATATTTTTTTTCAATTAATATTATATTTGTTTAAAAAACAATTTATAAATAGTTCATCTAAACTTCTACTTTTTAGAGAATTTAAAATAAATTTTATTTCATCAATATCTAAAACACTATTTTTTTGATTTGATAAACAATGCGAACATTTAAATAATGTAGGATTAAACAAATCAATTGAGTCACAATAAATGTTATGTAAATTACATTTGTAGAAATTTCACTTTGGATATTGAGTATATAAATAATAAATGTATGCATAAACTGCAATTGCTAATTCATTTTCATTTTTATATACTTTTAGCAAAATATTTTGATAAAAAATGTAATCATTTTTATTTGTTTTTTTAATTGTCAAAATATCATTTGCAATTAAAATGCCTAAATTAAATGAACTTTCAAAATTTATTTGATTTAGTGCTGTTACTTTTTTTAGTTTGCTTATTTTTTTTGGATTATTTGAATAAAAGAACTCAAATTCTAAAAAATTTCCAAAAACTAGAGCAAAAGAATTTTTAGAATTTATTTTTCTTGTACCCAATGCATAACAAACAAATTTGTTACCGTGCTCATTTAAAAATATTAATATTTCATCAAACAAATTGTATTTGTATTTTGCAATTAAGTATCCTTTTGTAACAACTAAACTCATTACTAATTTGAATATCCAAATTCTTTTAACTTTGTTAAATTATTTCTTCAATTCTTACTAACTTTAACAAATAACTTCAAATAAACTTTTGTGTCATAAATTTTAAGAATTTCCAAACGACTATTCTTGCCAATTGTTTTAATCATTTCACCATTACGACCCACGACTATTTTTTTGTGACTTTCTTTTTCAACATTTATAGATGCATCTATAAACATTGTTTTCTTTTCTGGATCATAATTAAAGTGATCAATCATAATAGATATTCCATATGGAATTTCATGTTGCAACAAATCCATACATTGTTCACGAATAATTTCTCTAATTAAAAATAAATCATCATTAATAGTTTCTGTTTTTTTAATAATTTCTAATGAGTCATGACCTAAGAACATTTGGCTAGATTGTAATAACTCTTTAAAACTATTTTGATCATAAATGTTTGTTACAACACTATGTTCAAAATTCTTAATTTTTTTAATATCGTCAATTAAATTTTGAATTTTTTCATTTTTAATTAAATCTGATTTTGTGATTACTAAGATACTTGGTAAATTGAAGTTTTTTGCAAGTTTTAATAAATCATTATCTTCATTATTTAATGGCCGAGTTGGATCTATTAAGAAATAAATTAAATCAATATCTTTGAGAGATTTTTTGACTTGGTTGTTTAAAAAGATGTCTAACTTATTATGTTCTTTATGAAATCCCGGAGTATCAATGAATTGTAAATAATATTTATCATTTTCTAATATAGCAATAACATTGTTACGAGTTGCTTGTGGCTTTTTATTAACAATTGAAATTTTATTATCTACTAAAGCATTCAATAAACTTGATTTTCCAACATTTGGTTTTCCGATAATTGCAATTTTACCAGTAAATTTTTCCATTATTTCCACCCATTATAACCATAACCATTTTGTGCAAAAAGAACAATTTGGGGAATAAAAATTAATAATCCTATAATTATTGCAGTAATCGCTAAAACCAAAGTGGCAGCTGCTGATACATCTTTAATTTTTTTAGCATTAAAGTTAAATTTAAAAGATACCATATCTACAACATTTTCAATAGCTGTATTCATTAACTCGCTACTTATAACTAATCCAATTAAAAATATAATAATTGCTCATTTAATTGGACTCAATTGTAAAATAGCTGACACTATTAAAGTAATAATTCCAAAAATAGAATGCACTACTAAACTTTTTTCTTCTTTTAAACTTAAGACAAATCCTCTTACTGCATAAGAAAATTTTCTAAATGTTCTTTTTAAAAATTCAATAAAACTACTAAACATTATTTTAGAATCTCTAACTCATTTAAAATTATATCTTGCAAACTAAACATTATTTTTTCATCTTTCTCATTCATATGATCATATCCCAATAAATGTAGTAATCCATGTAAAAATAAAAAACTAATTTCTCTTTTGAATGAATGTTGGTATTTTCGATGTTGCTCAACAATTTTTTGATAACAAATAAATAGTTCACCAAGTAAATTTGTTTGGTACTTTTTATTATCTCATAATGCAAATGAAATTACATCAGTTGCATAATCTTTTTTTCGATATTGATTGTTTATTTCACGAATTCTTTTTTCATTCACAAAACTACAATCAAAAATTATTTCACCTTTTAAATTTAATTTTTTATATGTATGATTTGCTATTTGGATCAAAAGTTTTTCATAAGAACGTAACTTTAATCTTTTAACATCATAATTGAAATTAATAATAAACATTAAACTGGCTCCTTAATATAAAAAGGTTCTAAATTAATAATGTCTTCTATCAATTTAAATGATGATCAAATTTCTTGATTAGAAATTAAATTATTAAAATCATCAATAATTAATTTTAATTCTTTAAACTCATTAATATATTTATCTACTTCTTGTTTTTTGATTAAATGTGGATAAACAATTTCTTGATTGTCTTGATAAACAGCACAATAATAATGAGTATTGTTTGCACTAATTAAACTAATTGCATTGCCCATACTCATTCATTGCAAATTATTAATCACATAAAATTTAATATTTTGATAAACCAAACCAATTGTTTTAGCTATACTATTTGCCACTCTAATCCCAGTAAAATTTCCTGGTCCATTACAAAAATAAATTCTTTTAATATTTTCAAATGAAACTTTATTTTTATTTAAAAACTCATCCAATATATCATTAACAATATTTATTAAATTTTTAGAAACTTCAAAATTACTTGTTGAAACCTCAAAAAATTTTTCATCAAGTAATTTAAATGAGCATTTGGAAAAACTTAAATTAAAAAATAAATAAAAATTAGACATGTTTTAAACTATTTAATTTCTCAATAAATTCTTTATCTAAATTAATTTTAATATCAATTAATTTATTTGTAATTGGATGATCAAATGATATGTTAGTACACATTAAATATTGACCAAAATTATCAAACTTATTTTCAATTCCATAAACAGGATCATTTATAATGGGGTGATTAATATAACGCATATGAACTCGGATTTGATGAGTTCTTCCTGTTACCATTGTGCATTCAACTAATGAAAAAGAATTTGAAATATTTTCAATTGGTTGAATAATAGTTATTGCTTCTTTAGGATTTTTAGAATTTGGTCCAACAACCATTTTGTAATTTCCCAATTTACTAATACCAATTTCTTTATTAATTTTTATTTTTCTATTTAATTCATTAGTCGAAAAATGATGATGAACAATACAAGTATATTTACGAATAATTTGATTATCTTGAATCATATTTTGCAAAATTGAAAAAATACTTTGTTTTTTAGCAATTAAAACTAAACCAGTTGTTTTTCTATCAATTCGATGAACAATTCCTTGACGTAAATCATTACCAAACTCTTTATTATTTGTTTGATAAAAGTATTGTTGCAATGAGTGCGCTAATGTATTTACTTCATTTTCATAAGTTGGATAAACTAAAACATCATTACTTTTATAAACAATCATTAAATCATCATCTTCATATACAATTTTTAATTTGTCTACTTCATTTGATTTATTTAATTTAGTTAGTCTTTTTTGAGATTGACTCATATGTGATAAATTGTTAATCTTTAATTTAATAATGTCATTGTTTTTTAATAAATAACTTTGTTGATTAACAGATTCATCATTAACAAAAATATTCCCATTTTTTAAGAAATCTACAATTTTTGTTCTTGTGTAATTTGTTTTTTGAGATAAATATTGATCAATTCGAATATTATTTGAATCACAAACAATTTTTAATTCATTGCTATTCATTTTTTATTTCTTGATTATTGTCTTGTGCTTTTAGTGATTCAAATACTTCTTTTTGTTGTGTATCGTCTGGTGATTTAATAATTTTAATTATTAAAATTATGCATCCAACCCCTAAAACAACTGCACTTGACGTAATAAAAATATCAGGAATATTAATAACTGTATTAATAAAAGGAATATAGTCAATAACAGCATGAACTTTTTTAACTGGATCAATTGTTATTGATCGATCAATAACATTACATAATCCACCAAAACAAATTCCTGCAAACCCAATAATAAATCATATATTTGTAGAAATCAAAATCAAAGGAAATGTTATCGCACATGTAACTATCTGAATAATAAGTACAGAATTTGGACCTAATTTAGCAAATAGTCCAAATGAAACACCAGGATTGTAAACAATTGCATTTTTAAAATTATTTAAAACAATTGCTCGTGCACTAAAAGAAGTAACACAAATTATAGTTGAAACTAATAAAATTGTTATTAGTTTTCAAAATAATGTTCTATAAGATAATAACTTTAAAAAATATTCTTTAATTGTTTGATTTTTGATTTTCTCAATTTTATTTTGGAAAAGAACTTTTTCAAAAAATTGATTTTTTTTATTCATATTTTTCTGGGTGTTGTTTACGCATTAATTCAACAAATTCATCTTTTGGCATAGAACCATATTTATTCATCATTTCTTGACAAATATGATATTCTTTTTCTGCTCATTCTTTATTTTTAAAACCTTTAACAACTACATTTTTATTTTGTAAAATTTTATAGTTTTGGAAAAAATTTGAAATTTCTTTTAATAAGTGTTCATTTAAATCTGAAAGGTCATTTACATTTTTGTATCTTTGATCGCAATCAATCACACCAATTAATTTAGTATCTGTTTCGCCATCATCAACCATTTCCATAGCGCCAATAATTCTTGTTGGAACACTAACACCTGGCATAAAGTTTTGATCTGCAATAACTAGAACATCTAATTCATCCCCATCATAATCAAGAGCATCTTTTAAGAATCCATAATTTTGTGGATATACTTCGCTACCATATAAAATACGATCAACTAAAATTGATTTAGTAGATCTATCATATTCATATTTAACATTACTATGTTTTGGAATTTCAATAATCACATTTACTTTCATAAATAATCCTTGTATTTAAAAATATTTAATTAAATATATTTTAATTTAAGAAAAATTAAATCTAAAAAATAATAATGAACCGATTGCAAAACTTAACAATCCTAAAGTTGATCAAACACTTATTAAAACATAATAATTAAAAAATGTTGAAACATTTACAAAATTGAAAGTAGGAATTTCATTTGCATTAATTAAATAATATAGTGGTTGGTAATTAATCATATATTCTTTAGAATTATATAAATTAAGTTTGTTTCAATCTTTAATTGGATAAACAAGTGCATAATTTGCTTGATTAATTGGTAATGATTGGTTAGATCCAATTTGTGGCAAATAAAAATTAGATAAACAATTATATAATTCACTATTAATCGATGAATCATTTGATGCATTTTTTAATAAAGCATTAGTTGATAATTTTTGAAATAGATCCAATTGATAAAATGATTTTTGCATGATTGCATTTAAATTTTGATAATTAGGTGTTTGATTTGTGCTATCAATAAACTCTTGCAAGTTATTTGAAATAAAAACACTAAATCAAAAATTAATTGCTTTTGTTTTCAATTGTTCAATTAACTTTAAAACATTTGAATTGAAATAATTTTCAATAAATTGATTCGAATTTGTTCAATCAATTTGATATCTTGACATTGCATTATTTACAAAATCAATTGCTGGGAGAATTAAATTAGTCGATTGTTTAATTGGACCAGAAATAGAATCAATATAATTATTAGATAAATAAATTGAATTATTTTTAGCATCAATTGCATAACTTAAATAATTATTTGATAAATAATATTGTTGGTTTGCATAGCTAATTCTAATAAAATTATTATCTTTATTTAACAATGTATTTGTCTCAAAGTCTAAACGAATATTGTACGAATTT
>CAJUTA010000019.1 GCA_910589685.1 uncultured Ureaplasma sp. | reverse complement strand
ATTTTTATTTGTATATACTAAACACTCTTTTTTTGGATCAGGAATATTATTTGAAAATGAAATAATTGGATATAGAAAATCAGGCGTAATTCCAGTTCCAATGATTACATAAGGTAAATTATTTATTCTTATTGTGTATTTTTTATCTAATTGATTAACAAAATTAGTAATTTCAAGACTATTTTTAATATTTAAAAAATCTTTTATATCACCATTCATCCAATTATTAAATAATTTTTTTTCATCAATTCCATCTGCTATTTTCAAAATATCTTTTTGAAATTGATTGAATGAGTAGACTTCTTTTTCATTTTTTTCAAGGAATGCATCAGATACAACTGCAAGATTAGAATAGGGATCATCAAAATAACCATATAATGGAATGTTTGCATTGTATGAACTTAAATTAAAAACCAGTCTTCCTCCACGAATTTGGATTGGCGAATATTTATCATTATTTGGAATTAAAAAAGATTTTAAATATTGACTCACAAGATGTTTAGAGTTTGTTGTGGAAGAACTATCCCCAACAATAGGATCATATTTATAATTACTACTAATAATTTCTTTTCAAACATCTTGAAATTGTTTTAAATATTCTGAATTTGTTCATTGACTATTTATACAAAAATAAATTAATTTTTGTCGTGCAGAAATATTACTAATATTTGTAGTTTCATTTGAAATTAAATCAAATGAAGCAATATCTAATATTTCTTGATATTTTATTGATGTTGGAATTGTTACTTTGCCGAAATTGCTTGTTGGTAACCCATCTTCTTTAAATATTTTCAATTCATCAATATTATAATTTGGAAGATATTCAATAAATTTATAAATATTATTAGTTGAACTATCTGTAACATTAATTGAATTAAATGGTCTATAATTGATTTCTAATTCATTTAATCCAAGTTGCATAGCTTCTTTTTGTTTTGCAGCCTCAATTGGATTGTCACTATATTTTTCATTAATAACTAAATTGTGCAAGTTATATTCAATTGTCAAATTATTAAAAATATTTTTAATTGTTAAGCCAAGATTGGAAAAAGCACTAAAAATCATTACAGATATTAGCAAAAGTAAGAATATTGCAAAATATCCAAATTTTGTTTTAGTAATGTACCTTAATATATTTTTAAATAACTGTTTCATTTTCCAACCTAATTAATAAATATTTATATGCAAAAAATATTTAATTAAATGATAAATAGATTGTATTTATGAGAATTTATTAAATTTAATAATGTGCTAGAAAAATATCTAAATTCAATATTAGATTTTTTGTTTTTAATATTATGAATGTATTTTATTGATTCTTTATTAAAAGAATTTTTAAAAAAATTTTCTAGATTATTAACAATTTTTTTAATCAATAATCCAATATATAAAAATAAAGATAATCAATAAATTCAAAAAATAAATGTCAAAAAATTTGTTAGATGTTGATTTTTTGTATTTTTTGAATTAATTTTTAAAAAATCACTTTTTAGATTATTTATAACATTACTAAGACACAAAAAAATATATTTGAATAGATTAAAAAAATATGCAAATATTGTCTTTGTTCTTATCAATGAATATTCAATATCAAAAAAAATATCATCCATCATGTATTTAGTATATTCTATAACAAACAAATATATTGTATATAAAATTAAACTTTTGTAAATAAGCTTGCAACTTTATCTATTGTATTACTCTTACAAGCAATTGTTGCAATATCACCATTTAATAATTTTGTTGTTGATCTAACTGGAAAAATTAGTTCTTTTCCACGATCAATCATAATAATATTTGTAAAATATTTGGATTTTAGTTCAAATTCCTGAATCTCAATTTGAAATAATTTTGGATTTTTTACTGGAATCCGAATAATTGATATATCATCATTCATTAATGATAAGTCCACATTAATTTCATGAATTAATCGGAAAGCAGTCATTTCCGCGATAATTTCATCTGGTCAGATAATTTTAACTCTTTCATCTGTTAAAATTGTTAAGACTTGTTTTTGAACTTCATTTCTAACTTTTGCAACAATATTTTTGATTTTTAAATCTTTTAAATTTGAAACTATTAAAATAGAGTCTTCCATTGTACTAACACCAATGATAACTTGTGAGAATTCACCAATGTTCAATTCAATTAGAGATAGTTTATTTGTTGCATCTGCTTTATAAACATATTGAAATTCTGTTGATAAATTATTTACTTTATTTTCATCATTATCAATTAAAACAATTTCTTTTCCGGCTTTGAGTAATTCTTTTGCCAATTTATAGGTAAAATCATCAACACCAATAATACAAATATCTTTTGTTTTCATTTTTTATTAAATTCTTTTTGAAAATGTTAATATATATAGATTAATATTTATAATAGTCTATTTTATGAAAAATGATAAATCTAAAATAACAAAATTCAAGAAAATCCTTTATAGCATCTTTATTGGAAGAACATCAGCTCGCAAATTGTTGATGTTCTATGTCTATGCAATTTTGCTAGGTATTATTTTTTTATCTTTACCAATTTCATTAGTAAAACCTGGTTTTGCAATAGATAGTTCAGGGACTGAACGAAGTTATAATTTTTTAGATTCTTTATTTATTTCAATTTCCGCATTTACAGATACTGGATTAGCAAATGTTAATGTTTTAGGGACATATAATATTTTTGGACAATTTGTAATTGTTGTTTTAATTCAAGTTGGTGGACTTGGATTATTTACATTGTATTGAATGGGATGAAATATAATTTTTAATAGTTTTATTTATAAAAAGATCCGTAAAATCCCACTATCAGAAAATCGATCAATGGGATTTAGTAGAGTCTTAATGATTGATTCAGAACGTGGCAATTCTAAATTGGGCTTATCTGGACAAACTATTAAAGTATCATTAATATTTATTTTTACTTCTGAATTAATTTTTGCAATTATTTATATTTTTATGTTTGCATTTATTCCATCATATGCACAAGTTGATATAACAACATTAACATCAACAAGCTTGCCAAATTTAAAACCAGATCAACTAAATCAGATAGCTACATTGCAATCTGGTATTTGATATGTTGATACAGGAGTTACAAATCCTTTTTATCATAATGCAGGATTATCCATTTGAACTGGAATTTTCCAATCAATTTCTACAATGAATAATGCTGGATTTGACATTGTAGGCGCATCATCATATGGATCTTTTAGAAATGGTGTTTGAACTATATTTTTGTATATATCAACTATTCAAATAATTATTGGTGGGATTGGATATCCAGTTATTTATGATTTAATTAATTATTTCAAATATCGTTATCATTGTGAAAAATTTAGATTTTCACTTTTTACAAAAGTAACTACAATTACTTATTTTTTAGTATTTATATTTGGTTTAGTTCTTCTAGTTGGATTTGAATATGGTTTAAAAAAAGATGGAATAGTCTACCATATGAATTCCAATGAAACATTGCAATTACTATATTTTGGTACAACTAAATCAGATAATAACACTTTATATAATTGAAATTTATTCTCATCACTTTTTTATAACGTTGTAGCTTCTCGTAGTAATGGGGCAGCAACTATTAGTCAAGGAACTATTTCTTATGTTTCTCGATGAGTAATTAATATTTTAATGTTTATAGGATGTTCTCCAAGTTCAACTGGTGGAGGTGTTAGAACAACATCTCTTGCAATAATTTTTATGACTGTTGCTTCATATATGCGTGGTTTTAATGAAACAAAAATATTCAAAAAAACTATTCCTAATCGAACAGTTGTTCGTTCTTCAATGATTATTCTTTTTAGTGCAATTGCAATTTTCTTATTTGCATTTATTTCATATCCATTAGCACTTAATTTAGATCCAAGCAATTCAATTACAATTACTGATATTATTTTTGAATTTTCATCTGCATATGGTACAGTAGGATTATCATCTGGACTTTCTTCATTATTATTTAAGAATGATGTAAATGCATATTTGATTATGATATTGTTATCAATCATTATGATTATTGGACAATTAGGAACATCAACAGTATTTACAATGTTTAGATCAAAATCTACAAGTCGTGTATTATCATATCCATATGAGGATATTAAAATTTAGTTTATAAACTAAATCAAAATTTTATATAATAATTCCTAGTTATTTAGGGGTGTAGTTCAATGGTAGAACTGCGGTCTTCAAAACCGTCTGTTATGGGTTCGAGTCCTGTCACCCCTGCCATTTAAGGGTATTGTTTAATGGTAGAACGTAGATCTCCAAAATCTGCTGTGTGGGTTCGATTCCTACTACCCTTGCCATTATTAAAAAATAAATCGGATTTTCCGATTTTTTTATGTAGTCATATTTTTGGCTAGAAAAGAGATTAAATTATGATTAAAAAAACAAAATTATTGTCTATTATTTTGGGAATGAGTGGATTAGTTACAATTGCATCAACATCTGCTATTGCTTTATCATCATGTTCAACAACAAATAATTCTACAGCTATCCCACAAGTTAGTACTGCAACATTTAATCCTTTAAAAGAATCTATCAATAAAAACGCTAATCAAAACACTTTATTAGAAGTTGATCCAAATACAAATAAAGATGCATTTGATCAAGGATATTCTATTTTAGAACAAATGAATATTCAAACATGACAAAGTGAGTTCGATAAATCATTAACTAAGTTTTATAAAGCTTATGAATTTGAAGCTAAAATTAAAAAACCAAAAAAATCTAATAAAGTAGAAGTTGAATCTGAAGTGAAACGAATCAATGTTATTGATATTATTCGTGATTCTAATAAGAAAAATATTAAATTAACATTAGATGTAACTTATGAAGTTGAAATCGAATCAAATAAAGAAGACAAAAAAGAATTAAAAACAGTTCAAAAACAAGTTACATTTTCTCCAAGTTTTGCAACACTTCCTGAATTAGAAAATATTGCTAAACAACTTAAAGAACTTGATAAAAATGATTCAGGCAACAAGTATGTAGATTTTGATGATATTTTAGAATTATATGTTGGCGATTTAGAAGATAACAAAAGTTCAATTTTTGAACAAGTTTATAATTTAGCTAGCAATTTAAAATTTGGTGGATTATTGGGAGTACAAGTTAATATTTCAGATCTTGAATATAATCCATTAGAAACTACATTTGCTACAACTGATGTTGCAAATGGTGTAATGTTTGCTCCAATTTTGAGTAGCTCAAAATTCTTTCAACCAGCCATTGATAAATCTGCTTTGAAGAAATTAACAAATGAAGAATTTGCAATTTTGAAACCAATCATTGACAAAATGGATATTAGTTATAGAAAATTATCTTCAATAACAAAGCAAGAATTTATTGATGGTTTTAAAATTCCATCTCCTGTATTACCTGATGTAGGTGATGATTCAAATAACAATCAACTAGTAAATCCTGATGATTCAAATAATAATGGATCTGTTGATGGCTCACAAGACAACGCAAACCCAGATAACAATCAAAATCAACCAATAGCTAATCAATCCGATTCTTCTGTACCACCATCTGATTCATCAAATGATCAAAATCAAGATAGTTCGCAAGACAAACCAACTAGCCCAGTAGAACCAATTCCAATTACAATTCCAAGTTATGTTTCATATATTAACAAAATCCTGATGAAACCTCTTACAAATGAAGAATTGCAATACATAAGAGTTATTTATGTTGATACTACATCAAGTTCAAAAACTAAAAATGTGACAATTGTATTGACAACAAAACCAGGCACTTTTAATTCAAAAGAATTATTAGAAGGTGAAAAACTTGTATCTCTACAATTTGAATATTTAGATAATTGATTTAAATCAACTACTACAAATTCAAATAAATAATATTGGACCACAAATCATTAAAACCATTTTCAGAATTATCTAGAAATGGTTTTTATTTTACAATTAATCTAACAAGATATAGGAGTAAATATGTCTAAGAAGATTAGTGCTCATTACGATAATGAATTAAAGAGAATTATAATTGATGCAGATGATGTAGAACAAGGTGACTATATTGATTTAAGTAATTTATCTAGTTTGGATTCATATATAAAAAATGAAATCAATGAAAAATACAAAACAATTATTTTAGATGAATACAAAAATAGTGATTCATTCAAAAGTATTCTTAATGAAAAAGATTCATTAAGTAAAACAATTAATAAATTAAAGCAAAAAGAAGAATTGCAAAAAATCCAATATGAATCTAAAATTGAACAAGCAATTTTAAAATTTAAAGATTCAAAAGAATATAAAGATTTATGTGAAGCAAAATCACAACTTGAATTAGCTAATAAGAATAAAGAGTTAGAAATTGAAGCTGCAATTTCACAAAACACTAAAGAAATTGAAAATAAATATAATTCTAAAATTGAAATAAGTAATAATGAAATAAATAATTTGAAAAACCAATTAAAACAAATTAATCTTGAAAAAGATTCACTTGTTAAAAATAAACAAATTGAAATTGATAATGCAATATTAAGTTTTAAGAATAGTAATGAATATTTGGATTTATTAAATATTAAAAAGAATCATGAAGAAAAAATAAATTCATTACAGCTCGAATATAATAAGCAATATAATTCATTGCAAACAAAAATCCAAGATTTGCAACGTGAACATGATTCTAAAACAATTAAAAGTATTGGTGAAGAATTAGAACAATATTGTTATCGTTAATACAATGAGAAGTTTGATCAAATTGAAGACACTTTATTCAAAAAGACAACAGTTGCAAAAGATGGAACAAAGCCTGATTTTCAATTAACTATTTATGATGAAAATATTACTGGTAAATGTGATGATGAAAAATGACTTAAACAGCATTTGATTGGTAATGCTATTTTTGAAATGAAAACTGAAATGAATTCTAGTGAAAATAAAAAGAAAAATGATGATCATTTGAAAAAGTTAGAAAGTGATCGGATTAAGTTTGAAGCAGATACTGCTATTCTAGTAACTGAATTGGAACGAGATGATGTTTTCCAAATTAGACGTTCTAAAACATATCCAAATATTTATTTAATTAGACCAAGTATGTTTAGTGCAATTGTTGGTTTGTATCGAACAATGATTATAAAAAATAAAAAAATGCATCGAGATGACATTGAATTTAGAACCAAAGAAGAAATTCTAAAAGAATTTGATGAATTTAAGAATGATTTATTAGAAAAGCAATTTGATAAGATCAATAAACAATGTGAAAACATTAGCAAACATGCACAAAAAATTATTGATTCAGGAACTGAAATAAAAGATTCAATTAGAATTGTTTCTGAAAATCATATGAGTGCATTAAAAAATAAAATTGAAAACTTTAAAATTGAAAAGAAAGTGCTTAAAAGAATTCCTGATTCATCAGAAAATAAAAGAAATGAATTAGGAAGTGAAGTTGATTCAAAACCTGTAATAAAGTAACAAATAGTATTTAAATTAAGTTTATATACTTATATATAATTTATTAATGTAATTACTTTATATTTAATATATTTTTCTTAATTTAGTAGGTATTTTATTTATGGATAAAAAAATAAAAGTAAATATCGGTTTAGATATTGGTATAACTTCAGTTGGATGAAGTATTCTTGATGAAGATAATAATATTTTAAAATTAGGTGTCAGATTATTTGATGATGTTGCAAATGAAAAAGATGGGAAATTAGATAATGTGCAACGTCGAGAATGTCGTACACAAAGACGTAGAATTAGACGTGCTAGAACTAGAAAACAAGCATATCTAAATTATTTAGTGAGTCAAAATTGATTCAATTCTTATGATGAAGCTGTTGAATTTATTACAAATTTTGACTTAATAAAATTTGGTTATGATAATCCAATTGAGCTTCGTATTCAAGCATTAGAAAATAAAATTTCAAAAGATGAATTAATTTTTCTTTTATTTCATTATTTACATCATCGTGGATATTTATATATTACAGAAAGTGATGCAGATAAACTAAATGAAAATGATGAAAATAAAAAAGAGTTTCCATCATTGAAAATTTATAAATTTTATAAAAATTATGAATATTACAAAGGTTCAATAGTATCGGATAATTCTGCATATGATTTTGCAAATGAAATAAGACAAATATTAAATATTCAAGGTATTGATGAAAATTTTGCAAATTATTATATTAATGAATTATTTTTAAAACATCGTGATTATTCACAAGGTCCAGGTAGTGAAAAATCTCCAACTCCATATGGTATGTGATATTGAGATGATAAAGAACAAAAAGTTACTAAACGTGAAGGTGATTCATTATGAGATTCTTTAGTAGGTAAATGTTCTTATTATCCTGATGAAAAACGTGGTTTAGCAAAATCACCTATTGCTGAAATTTTTAATTTACTAAACGATATTTCTAATATTTATTTCATTAATAATTCAAATATAAAATTAACAGAAGATGAAAGAAATAAAATATTTTCTCAATACAATAACTCTTTATTGAAAACCAAATCATTTAATTTAACTCCAAAAGAGTTATTAAAAATACTCCAATTGAAATGTCAAGATCAAAATATAGATGAAAGTGATATTTATGGATATAGAGTAGACGGTGATAATAAAAAAATTATTACTGAGTTAAAGAATTATTGTCAAATTATACGTTGAGCTAAAGAATATTTAGTAAATAAAGATGAAATTAATTTATTTAATTTAGAAATATTAAATTTTGCTAATAATATTTTTGTGGAATTGTCAAAAACTCAAGATTTAAAGAAAAGACTAGAAATTCTAAAAAATATAAAATCAAAATTACTTAATGAAAATAAATTTACAAATATTGATTCTGATAAATCTTATAATTTAGATATTAAATTAATTAAAGGTTTAAAAGGATTAACTAAAACTCATACTTTATCTTATAAAGCAATGGAAGAATTTATTAAATTTTCATTATCTAATGGATCTGAAAATTTAAATTGAATGAGATATTCAAATTTTAATAAAAACTTGAATAACACAAATCAAAAAAAATCAAGTAAATATTTGAAAAAAATTGATAGAGAAGAAGTTATTTCTCCTACAACTCGTCGTGCATTTAATCAAACTATTAATGTTTTAAATAAGATTTTAAAATTATATTCTAATGAATATGAAATAAAAAATATTACAGTTGAAGTTGCAAGAGATAAAAATAGCTGTGAAGAAAGAAAAGTAATAACTTCTTCTCAAAATAAAAATAGAAAAGAAGTTGAAGAAATTTTAAAGAATATTGGAAACAAAAAATTTGAAGATTTAAATGCAGCTCAAATTTTACGTATCAAACTTTGAAATAGACAAAGACAGTTTGATATTTATGACTCTAAATTAGGTGAAAATGAATCTAAAATTTCTTTTGATGATGTTATAAATGGAAATAAATTAGACATAGATCATATTATTCCATATTCTATTAGTCAAGATGATAGCATCAATAATAAGGTGTTAACAAGACGTGAAAATAATCAAGTTGATAAAAAACAGCAAACCCCATATCAATTTTTTTCTCAATTAGGAAAATGAGATGATTATAAAGAAAAAATAGAAAAATTCTTTTCAGATAAATTAAAAGAAAAATGAATTAAAAATTTATTATATATTGGTAATCCATTAACTGATATTGATAGTTTTGTTGGTAGAAATTTATCCGATACAAGATATGCATCTCGTCTAGTACTAAATGTTTTACAAGAATTTTTTAAAAATAATAAAAATTATGGAAATACAAAAATTAAAGTTATTCGTGGTGGAATTACTAACTTTGCTCGTTATAATTTATTTACTAATGGTGCAGGTAAATCATTAATTCCTAAGAATCGCGATATATATTGTCATCATGCCATCGATGCTTCAATTGTGTCATATTTAGGTAGTAATCATAATATAAAATTATTATTAAATCATGCACAACAAGAATATAATGATTTAAAGAAAAAAAATAATTTTGAAATTGATGAAGATAAGCGTCTTGTTAATAAAGAGACGGGTGAAGTAATTGAATCATGATATGCAAAAAATGGAGAATCACGTTTATTTGCTGAACAACTAAAACAATATAACACCATTTATAATAAATCTGAAGGATGTTTAATTCCTGGTTCAAAATCTAATGAAATTAAGTTTTCAAGAATGTATATTAATAAAAATAATGTTCAATTATCTAATGAAACAATTTATTCTTTTAGATTTAAAAAAGATGAAAATGGTAATCAATTAGATGATGGAATAATAATTGATTATATTAAAGTATTAGAATCTAAAACTTCTGATCTAGAAAAATATTTTATTGATGAAAAGATTCAAGAAAAAGATTTAGAAAAATTATTGTGTTACAAGAAAAATCCAAAGTTATATAACAAGCTTAAAATGATTTTTAATCGCTACTATAAAAGTGGAGATAATACTAATCCATTTATAAGATATATGGAAGAAGAATGCAAAATTGAAAAACCAAAATGAATTCAAGTTGGTAATTTAAGAATTAACAAATTAAGACTTATCGGTGAAACAAAAAATAGCAATAGCGTTATTATTTTAAATAAACACAACAAAAAAGCTATTTATAAAAGTTTAAAATTTTTATTTCTTCGTATTTATAAAGATAATAATGATAAATATAGATTAATTGGAATTAATCAAAAAGTTTTAACTTATGATAAGAAAAAAAGTCAATTAAAAATTGATAAAAATAAATTAGATAAAGTTCTAGAACTAAATAATATTTTTAATTCAGAAAAATATATAGATATTAAACGTGGAATGATATTTGTTCGAAAAGAAGATAATAAATTATTTTGAAGTATAGGTGGAGGAACTTTATCACAAAACAAACTTGAATTAAAATCAATTAATACTTCAAATGAGATATCTAATTTAGGTAAACAATTCCAAAGATCATTATCTACAATTGTTGCAGAATATGATATTGCTCAAGTTGATGAATTAGGAAATATTTATAATCGTAGAAAAATCGAGTTATAATATTTTTGTTACATATGTAACTATACTACATAAGAATGATACATTTAGTCAAGATAAGACTTTATGTCGTACCCGCCGACAGGATATCCTAGTCGGTTTTTTTATTGATTTTTTATAGTGAGATATATATGGGATGAAAAATATTTGAGATAGAAAATGCTCATCATTTAAATCTTTTTTTAAATAATATTGTGATTAAATTTGACAATAATGAATTAAAAGTTCCAATTAATGATTTAGATGTTTTATTAATAAATAATTACAAATTAAAAATAACAATTAATCTAATTAATGAATTAACAAGAAATAATATATTAGTAATTGTTTGTGATGATTCATATTTGCCACAATCAATTATTGTTCCAATTATTGGTAATTTTAATACTTTAAAAGTTATTGAAAAACAAATTAAATGATCAACTGAATATAAAGCTAATATTTGAATGGAGATAATAAAACAAAAAATTCAAATGCAAGCAAATTTCTTAAAAATTCTTAATAATATTGAATCATACAATTTATTAAATATATTAATTAGTGAAATGCGACTTTATGATGTCAGTAATCGTGAAGGGCATGCTGCAAAAATATATTGGCACAATTTATTTGGAATAAATTTCAAAAGACATAATGATGACTATATCAACACTTTGTTGAATTATGGATATACAATACTTCGTGGATATTTTACAAGATCTATTATTAAAAAAGGATTAGACCCACGAATATCTATCTTTCATAAATCATTTCATAATTATTTTGCATTAGCAAGTGATTTGATGGAGCCATTTAGAATTTTTATTGATTGTATAGTTTATAAATTAACAATGTTAAAAGAAAAAAATTTTTATTTTCATAAACAAGAAATTATTAAATCTTTTAATCAAAAAATAATGATTAACAAAAAATATCAATATATTAATAATGCAATCGATATTTATGTAGATGCAATTGTTAATCAAGATTTAGAATTACCTGAAATTGAGTTTAATTATGAGTGATTATAGAAATATGCGTTTATTACTAATGTTTGATTTACCCACTATTGAAGATTATGAAAAGAAAGAATATGCAAATTTTCGAAAATGCATTATTAAGAATGGATATTACATGTTACAATTTTCTGTTTATACAAAATGTGTCAATACACAAACAAAAGTTGAACAAGAATTAAATAAAATAAAACAATTTTTGCCAACTAATGGGAATGTTCGTATTATTGCAATAACAGAAAAACAATTTATTAATATGGCTATTTTGTTAGGGAAAAAGAATATTAATGAAGTTTATAATAATCAAGAAAGATATGTGAAAATATAATGTTAGAAATAGTTAATAAGAATAAAGAATATGAGATTGAGTTTAATGGAATAAAGATTTTTTTGTCCCAAAATCCAACATTACTTTATAAAGAATTATTCATTAATTCAAATATACGAATAAATAATATTAATATTAAAAATGAAAATATTATTTATATTAATGAACTAACTAAGTTAAATGAATTTGTCAATTTATCAAAGAAATCATTTTTAATTAAAGAAATATTTAT
>CAJUTA010000018.1 GCA_910589685.1 uncultured Ureaplasma sp. | reverse complement strand
TGCGCTTGCATTTAAAGTTGCAACTGATCCATTTATTGGTCGTTTAACTTATATACGTATTTATTCAGGTGTTATGACAAAAGGTTCTTATGTTATTAACACAACAAAAGACAAAAAAGAACGTATATCTCGTCTTGTTAAAATGAATTCAAATGCTCGTAATGAAATTGATGAAATTGGAGCTGGAGATATTTGTGCAGTTATTGGTCTAAAAGATACAACAACTGGTGACACAATTTGTTCAGAAGGAAATGATATCATTCTTGAACAAATGCAATTTGCTGAACCTGTTATTTCATTAGCTGTTGAACCTAAATCAAAAGGTGATCAAGAAAAAATGGGTATTGCATTATCAAAATTAGCCGAAGAAGACCCAACTTTCAAAACATACTCAAATGAAGAAACTGGCCAAACATTTAGTGCTGGAATGGGGGAATTACACTTAGATATTCTTGTTGATCGTTTACGTCGTGAATTTAATGTTAATGTTAATGTTGGTGCACCTCAAGTAAGTTATCGTGAAACATTCACAATTGCTGGAGAATCAGAAGGTAAATATATTAAACAATCTGGTGGTCGTGGTCAATATGGTCACGTTAAAATTAAATTTGAACCAAACCATGATAAAGGATTTGAATTTGTTGATGCAGTTGTTGGTGGTAAAATCCCAAAAGAATATATAAAAGAAGTTGAAAATGGATTAAAAGAAGCAATGAATGCTGGTCCATTAGCAGGATATCCAATTATTGATGTTAAAGCAACATTATTTGATGGATCATATCATGATGTTGACTCATCAGGTATGGCTTATAAAATTGCTGCATCTATGTCATTAAAAGATGCTGCTAAACGTTGTGGACTCGTATTATTAGAACCAATTATGTCAGTTGATGTAACTGTTCCTGATGAATACTTTGGGGATACAATGGGCGATATTTCAAGTCGTCGTGGTTCTATTGAAGGAACTGAACAACGTGGAACTGCTCAAACAATTAAAGCAAAAGTTCCATTATCTGAAATGTTTGGATATGCAACTGATTTACGTTCATTTACACAAGGACGTGGTCAATATGTTATGCAATTTAGTCACTATGCACAAGCTCCTAAATCAGTCACAGAACAAGTTGTAAGTGATAGAGCAAAGAAATAAAAAAATATATTTTTAATTTGTTATAATTTATTGCAAATGTGTTTTTAAAATATTTTGCAATAAAGCATTCATATTTTTTAAAAAGGAAGTAATTTAATATGTCAAAAGAAAAATTTGATCGTAGTAAACCACACGTTAACATTGGTACAATCGGACACGTTGACCATGGTAAAACTACATTAACTGCTGCAATTTGTACAGTTTTAGCTAAAAAAGGTCAAGCACAAGCAATGGATTATGCATCTATTGATAGCGCTCCTGAAGAAAAAGAACGTGGTATTACTATTAATACCGCTCACGTTGAATATGAAACAGGAAAACGTCACTATGCTCACGTTGATTGTCCAGGTCACGCTGACTATGTAAAAAACATGATTACTGGTGCCGCACAAATGGATGGTGCTGTTCTTGTAATTGCTGCTACAGATGGTCCTATGGCTCAAACACGTGAACACATTCTTCTTGCTCGTCAAGTTGGTGTTCCTAAAATGGTTGTTTTCTTAAACAAATGTGATATGATGTCTGACGCTGAAATGCAAGATTTAGTTGAAATGGAAGTTCGTGATTTATTATCTTCTTATGGATTTGATGGGGACAATACTCCAGTTATCCGTGGTTCAGCTTTACAAGCATTAAATGGTGTTGCAGAATATGAAGCAAAAATTGATGAATTAATGGATGCTATTGATAGCTACATCCCTGAACCAGAACGTGAAGTTGACAAACCATTCTTATTAGCAATTGAAGATGTTTTCACAATTTCTGGTCGTGGAACTGTTGTTACAGGTCGTGTTGAACGTGGACAACTTAAATTAAATGATGAAGTTGAAATTGTTGGTTTAAAACCTACTCAAAAAACTGTTGTTACAGGAATTGAAATGTTCCGTAAACAATTAGACTATGCACAAGCTGGTGACAATGCTGGTATCTTATTACGTGGTACTAAAAAAGAAGAAGTACAACGTGGTCAAGTATTATGTAAACCAGGTTCAATTACACCTCATACAAATTTCACTGCTGAAGTTTATATTCTTAAAAAAGAAGAAGGTGGACGTCACACTCCAATTTTCAATGGTTACCGTCCTCAATTCTATTTCCGTACTACTGATGTAACTGGTGCTATCCAATTAGCTCAAGGTACTGAAATGATTATGCCTGGTGACAATACTAAAATTACTGTTGAATTAATTGCTCCAGTTGCAATTGAAAAAGGTACTAAATTCTCTATCCGTGAAGGTGGTAGAACAGTTGGTGCTGGTACAGTAACTGAAATTATTAAATAATTAAAATTTATTTATTAAAACAATTTAAAAACCTATGTATTTAACATAGGTTTTTTTATTTCTATAAAATTATAGATTTTAAAAATCAAATGATGTCTAACAAATTTAAAATAAATAAAAAACATATATTTTATTAAAGAAAACAAGAACCAATCATTAATGATCCACATTTTATTGTGTGCAAATATTATTAAAATTAAAAAGAATTATTTAATTTCAATTTTTTTTAATGCAAAGAAATATCAAAATAATTATTTATTAAATATTAATAATGATTTCATATATTTCATTAATAATATTATTATTTCTATTTATATATTTTTAAACGAGCATTTAAATATCAAAAAGTGCAAATATTAATTAATTTATAAATAACAAAATAAATAAGATTACTTTAATAATCTCATTTATTTTGTAATAATTTAAAAGTTAAATTGGTTAAGATTCATTTCAAAATTAGTATAAATAATAAAATAGGATTATTATTAAGTAAATTATTGAAATTTTATTTTTTTCAAAGTATTTTAACAATAAATTATATGCATTGTTAACTTTTTTAAATTTTTCTTTAGCACCAACAGACTTGTTCAAATCTGGATGGTATTTCTTAGCAAGACGTCTATATGCATTCTTAATTTCTTCTATAGACGCACCATTTTCAAGTTCAAGAATTTTATATGCATCATAAATATCAGAATTTTGAAATTTTTCAAATAGCTCTTCAAGTTCAGACTCTGTTTTTATATATGATTTGATGTAATTATTTTCTAATTCTTTTTGTACTTGCAAAATAACATCTTTTGAACCATATATAAATAATATGAATGGCTCATTTCCATTCTTATATTCATTTTTATAATATTGCATTCCATTAGGATTTATATGGAACATTTTGCTTATTCTTGCAAGTATCTCAAAATTATAATCGATCCCCATCAATTCATTTTTCATAATAATTAAATTCAATTCCTTAAAATTATTTGAATTATTATCATATGAATAATCGTTGTTTCAATTGTTTTGATAATGATTTTTGTAGTTTTTTAAATTATCAAGTTCTACTTGATTGCATATTTGAGACTTGTAACCTCAATAACTTCATTTATTTTTTGCTCCTTCCAACAACGAATATTTATCAGAAACCAACAAGCAAATGTATTGATCATCATTGTATAATAATTGTTCTATTGTTTTTGCACTGATCGGATTTTCATGGTATTTGTTTGAAAATTTTCTAAATAAAGACATAAAAATATAGTCATTTTCAATGTTGTCTTTTAGAATTACCAAATAATGTTTGCCTAATTTTCTTTTAGAATTTGTTCCTACTCTAACAAATACACAAACAAGAATTATGATTAAGATTACAACTAATATTGATAAAAGTATCGCGATCATATAAAGCAGACCTATTTATTGAATTAAATACTATTTAATATTAATAATAATTCATAAAAATTACTAAAATATCTCATTAATTTTTAATAAATAATTTAAATTGAAAAAATAATAAATGAATACAAAAAATACTAATATATAAAAATAAAAGTAAATTAAAGTATGGTTTTGAAAATAGACAAATCTTGAAAATCTAAATTTAATTATTTATCAAACATTTAACTTAAAGTACAACAATTAAAATTTAATGTTAATAATATTGTTATAACTAATCTAACGAAGTATAGTGGTTTTTCTGATTTTTTAATTTTTATAGATATTACTATTTTTGATAAGAAAGTTGATTCAATTTTTGTTGTAACAATAAAATATCTAAATACATAAATTAGCACACAATTAGATTTTAATTTAATTACTAGTATTAAATCTAGAATAAATTTTCAAAACTAAAAAATATATTTATAAGAATATTGCGCTATCTTACATTACCAATATGATTATTCTCATGCAATAACATCTATTATAGATGATTATCTATCAATATCTAATCAATTTACTAGGTGTTATTAAATAAATTTCACTTGATTAGCTAAGTATAATTCCACCTGTACCATCATTGAAGAAGATTTTAATTGTTTTCTTCTTCATGCTATTAACCATATCGTTTGCATTTCCTAAAGTTGGAGTGCTGCTGAAGTAACG
>CAJUTA010000017.1 GCA_910589685.1 uncultured Ureaplasma sp. | reverse complement strand
TAGCAACTCTTGAAGCACAAGTGTTAAGTATGAAAGTATACGACAAAACTGGTAATACAGTAACACAAAAAGTTCGTTACTTCAGCAGCACTCCAACTTTAGGAAATGCAAACGATATGGTTAATAGCATGAAGAAGAAAATATTTTAATAACCAAAATAATCAAATGATTTAAAAATATAAATTGTATTATTTTGAAATTAAAAGTAAATGTTGAATTAACTAATATTTTGATTTTTTTTATTTAAAATACAAATTATGAAAATTACAAAAATTAAAGCATATCAAATTTATGATTCACGTGGTTATCCCACAATTGCTTGCAAAGTAACAATAGATGATAAAATTATTGGAATGTCTATGGTTCCAAGTGGAGCAAGCACTGGTGAAAAAGAAGCATGTGAATTGCGAGACAATAATTTAGATTGAAAAGGAAAAGGTGTAAAAAACGCTATTTCAAACATTAATAATATAATTGCTAACAAATTAATTAATTTTGAAATTGATAGCCAAGAAAAGCTTGACAATTTATTAATTGAACTAGATGGAACACCTAATAAAACTAAATTAGGGGCAAATGCAATTTTAGCTGTTTCTCTTGCATATTGCGATGCTTGTGCAAAATCTAAAAATTTACCACTTTATGAATACATTTCAAAAGTAATATACAAAAAAAATGAAAATAAATTTTATTTTCCACAACCAATGATAAATGTATTAAATGGTGGAAAACATGCGAATAATGGTTTTGATTTCCAAGAAATAATGCTTGTTCCAATTGCAAAATCAACTATTGAACAAACTTTAAAAATAGGAAATGAATGTTTTTTAGAATTACAAAATATTCTAAAAAATAATAATTATTCAATCGCAAAAGGAGATGAGGGTGGTTTTGCTATTCAATTTAATGATTACTATGAACCTTTTGAATTATTAATAAAAGCAATCAAGAAAGCAAAATATAAACCTGGAGTTGATGTGTGTATTGCAATTGACTCTGCCGCTAGTGAATTTTATAATGATGGTAAGTATCAATTACATAGTAAGAATAAAATCTTAAATTTAACAAGTGATCAAATGATAGATTTATATTGTGAATTAATTGATAAATACCCAATAATATCAATTGAAGATCCATTTGATGAAAATGATTGAGATGCATTTTCAAAATTAAATAAATTTATTGGGGGGGAAGTTCAAATTGTTGGTGATGACTTATATTGCACAAATAAGAACTTACTTCAAAAAGGTATTGATAAAAAATCTACAAATGCTATTTTAATTAAATTGAATCAAATTGGAACATTAACTGAATGCTTGGATACAATTAAACTAGCCCAAAATAATAATTTGAAAACAATTATTTCTCATCGTTCAGGTGAAACAGAAGATACATTCATTGCTGATCTTGTTGTTGCTACAAATGCAATGCAAATAAAAACTGGAAGTTTTTCAAGAAGCGAAAGATTAGCTAAATACAATCGTTTATTAGAAATTGATGAAACAATTGAAAAATTAAATAAACCAAATTTATAAGAAAAGATATTTATGAAAATTGCAATTTTAACTTCAGGTGGAGACTCTCCAGGTATGAATAGTTTGTTAACAAACTTAGTTCATTTTGGATTAAAAAATAATCATGAATTATATCTTATTAATGATGGTTATTATGGTTTAACAAATAGTAAATTCTTAGAAATAAAAGATGATATAGAAATTCTTTCATATCGTTGAAATTCAGGAAGTTATATTGGATGTAGTCGCTATCCTGAATTTGTTAATCTAGTCAAAAAAGCAGTTGAAAATTTGCAAAAACATAAAATTGATTGTGTCTGTGCAATTGGTGGTAATGGGACATTCGAAGGAGCAAAATTACTAAATAAGTATATTAGGACATTTTTCTTTCCTGCAACAATTGATAATGATGTTTGATTTAGTGATTATTGTTTGGGATATGGTTCTGCACTCCAAGAGATTATTGATTCTGCAAAAAAACTTGAAGCAACATTTAAGACTCATAAAAATATTATTTTTACAGAAATAATGGGCAGATATTGCAATGATTTATTAGTCAATTGTAATAAAGCAATGAGCCTGGGATTAATGATTTCAAATGAAAAAAAATTAAATAAATTTGAAATTAAAGAACTAATAAGTGAATTTTATAAAAAATATAATTATGCATTTATTTTTGTTATTGAAAAACTATATGAAAAAAATGAAATTGATGAAATTATCAAATACTTAGAAAATGAATTTAAAGCTAGTGTTCGTTACCAAATACTTGGTTATACACAAAGAGGGGCAAATGTTGTTTTTGATGATTTATTATTTTCTTTTGACCTTACCAACAAATTTTATAATATTGTAAATAGACAAAATTTAGGTGGTGCATTATTCAAAAAAAATAACGAAATTGAATTTAAAGAGTATGGAAAATTAGAAAATGAATCATTTAAGTAGTAAAACAAAATTAATTGCAACATTTGGACCAAGTTTAGATAAATTAATGGGAATTGATATAAAAAATATCAAGCCAATAAATAAATCTGAATTATATGATGCATATAATAAATTAGTGGATTCTGGATTAGATGTTTTTAGATTCAACATGTCTCATGACACAATAGAAAATCACAAAATTCGTTTCAATCTGTTGCGAGAGTGTAATAATCAATTTAATAAAAAAACAGGAATATTAATTGATACAAAGGGACCAGAGATAAGAGTACAACAAATTCAAAATGATGATTTAAATAAGAATACCATTTTTAAAAATGATGAAGTCACAATATTATGTAATGAACCTAATCATTGTGGAAATGGTAAATCATTTGCAGTAAGTGACTCAACTAAAACTTATCATTTATCTAATGATGTTCAGATTAATGATGAAATCATGATTGATGATGGTAAATTGATTTTAAAAGTTGCAAATATTGATAAAAGTGAAAAAATAATAAAAACAATTAGTTTAACAAATAATTATCAAATTAAGACTTATAAAAGAATTAATTTATTTAACAAGAAATATTCCCTTCCTTTTCTAAGTGAATATGATATTCAAACAATAATAAATGCAACAAAATGAGATGCTGACTTTTTGGCGTTATCATTTGTTAGTAATTTGCAACAAATTAATGAAGTCAAAAAGATAATTTATAAAATTAATCCGAATTCAAAAATTAAAATAATTGCAAAAATAGAGACATATGAAGCATTAGAAAATCTAGAAGAAGTAATCTTAAATACTGATGGCGCTATGGTTGCACGGGGAGATCTAGCATTAGAAATTGGTTGATACAAAACAACATACTATCAAGATGAAATTGTTAAATTATGCAATAAATATAAGAAAATATCAATAATTGCTACTCAAATGTTAGATTCATTAGAAAAACAAATTATTCCTACACGAGCAGAAGTTACAGATTGCTACTATGCCACAAAATCCCTAGTAGATTCAACAATGCTATCTGGAGAATCTGCATCTGGTGTTGATCCAATTAATGCAATTAAGGCAATGAAAAAGATTTGTGAATTCGCATTTAAAACATCACATCAAAAAATTAAATTAAATTTATTAGAAAATGTTTATATAAAATTAATTTCTTTAAAAGTTAATAATCAACAAAATGTTGTTCTTCAGAATTTTAGTGAAAATGAAATTAGACTAATTACTAAGAAAATTATTAATACTAATTTTTATATAGAATCTAATAATGAAAGTTACTTTAATAAATTAACTTTATATAGTAATTTGACTATCACTAATAAAATACCAGAAAATTCTTTTATTTTAGATAAGAAAAATATAAAATTACTAAAATTATTTGATAAAATTTAAATAATTTGCGTCTATAAACTACAGACGCATTTTGCATTTTTGTATTATAGTGTTAAAGTTGTATAGGATATTGATAAATTTATGAGCCACTCTTATTCAAATCATAATTATTCAAAAAAAGTTATGCGTCGTGACTACGCAAAAGTTAGAACTAATTTTGAGTGACCTGATTTGCTAGAAACGCAAAAAGCATCATTTGAAAACTTTATTGGAAATGAATTGGATAAATTAATTTCTTCAATTTTTCCAATCGAATCACCACAAAATAAATACACATTAAAGCTTAACAAAATTGAACTAGGTAAGCCACGCAAAATTGAAGAAATGTGTCGTGATGAATCAAAAACATATAGCGCCCCATTGTATGGTGATTTTGAGTTAATCAACAACGAAACAGGAGAAGTTAAAAGAGCTAAAATAACTTCTGCTAATAAAGGTATTTTCTTTGGTAATATTCCTCTAATTACAAATAAAGCAACTTTCATTATCAATGGAATTGAAAAATTTGTTATTTCTCAAATTATTCGTTCACCAGGGATGTATGTTCTAAATAAATCACAAATTAAATTAAACAATTCGCGTAAAAGAATTGTAAATGGTAGTATTTGTGAACTTTTACCATATAAAGGTTCATTGATGTTGTTTCATTCCCCTATTGCTCACAATAAAGATATTGAACCAATTATCCAAATTTCTGCACGTAACTCATCTGGAGAAACAGTTGCAACTTTTTTAGCAACAACATTGTTAAAAGGATACGGCTTAACAACAAGTGAGATTAAAGAAATTTACAATAATAATCCAATCATTAACTCTACATTAGAACAAGAAAAATATAATCCAATTGATATTATGTCATTTCTTGATATGCAATCTTTATATAAAGAAATTTCTAGTGAATGACATTCTGATGAAAGTGAAGATGTTATTGTTAATCGTGGTGTGTATATTGAAAGAAAACTACGTTCATTAATTTATCAGTTAATCATATTAAAAGATAAAAATGGTTTAATGAAAGATGAAAGTGCAAATCTTGATATTAACGAAATGATTAAAAACAATTCAAAAATTGGTGATATCTATGAAAAAATTATCATCGAAAAAGCAGCAAAAGATGTTTGCAATGAATTAGGTTTAAATGCAAAATCAATAGAAAATCAAGTCAAAGATGAAAATATGTGTTATCAAGCACTATTATCAATGCATTTATTTAACCACCGTTATTATGATTTAAGTAATGCGGGTAGATATAAATTAAATCACAAATTAAGAATTTCTGATCGTTTATACCAAAGAATAATTGCACAAGATATTCTTGATAACAATGGAAACGTTTTAATTGCTAATAACACTTTATTAACAAAAGAACACATTGATTTAATTAAAAATAATTGTAATAATAATTCAATTGCACATAAATTGAAAATTAAACATGCTTTTGTTGATTTTAATGATATCAATAGTTCAACTAAAGAACAATTATCTACTATTTCATATGAAAAAGTTAATATTCTAGTTAACAACAATGAATCAAGTAATGATAACCAAACAAGCATTATTGGTTTAACTCCTGGAAACTATCCAGATACTTTAACAATTTCTGATGTTATTGCAACTATTGGATATAGTTATAACTTGTTAGATGATATTGGAACATTTGATGACATTGATCACTTAGGTAATAAACGTCTAAAATTAATCCATGAACAATTAAGAAACCGTTTGCAAACTGCAATGTTAAGAATTGAAAAAAGCGTTCAAGAAAAACTTGCTATTTACGATGGTAATCAAAATGCTAGTGATGATGCTGATGGTGATGAAGAAAAGAAAAAACTTTCATTAACAATTAAATCAATTATTAATACAAAACCTTTCCAAATTATTTTGAAAGATTTCTTTAATAGTTATCAATTAATTCAATTTATTGACCAACAAAATCCATTATCTGAACTTACAAATAAAAGACGTATCAGTGCCATGGGACCTGGTGGTATTTCACGTGAAGACCCTAATCTAGATATTCGTGATGTTCACTACTCACACTATGGAAGAATTTGTCCAATTGAAACTCCTGAAGGTATGAATATTGGATTAATCACTTCATTAGCTTCATTTAGTAAAGTTGATGAAAATGGTTTTATTACTACACCTTATCGTGTTGTAAAAAATGGTGTATTAACTGATGAAATTAAATGATTAACTCCATTACAAGATGACAATTACATAATTGGTGAAGCTAACTTAAAAATTGATGAAAATAATGTAATTACAAACGAACAAGTAGTTGCACGTTACCGTGGTTCATCTAATTTATATGATCCTAAACAATTAGACTTCATTGATGTTTCTCCAAAACAAGTAGTTTCAGTTGCAGCTTCAGTTATTCCTTTCTTAGAAAATGATGATGCAAACCGTGCATTAATGGGAGCAAATATGCAACGTCAAGCTGTTCCATTAGTAAACCCTCATGCTCCATGAGTTGGGACTGGTAATGAATATAAAATTGCTCATGACTCTGGAATGAGCTTATTAAGTGATGTTAATGGAACAATCAAAGAAGTTGATGGTAATCATATTATTGTTACTGATGAAAATGGAAAAGAACACATTAAAAACTTTGTTAAATTCCACAAATCAAATCAAAATACATGTATTAACCAAACACCAATTGTTGAAAAAGGTGAAAAAATTAAAGCTGGTGATATGCTTTGTAATGGACCTGCTATGCAAAATGGTGAATTATCATTAGGACAAAATGTCTTAGTAGGATTTACTACATGAAATGGTTATAACTTTGAAGATGCGATTGTCTTATCAAAACGTTTAGTTGAAGATGATATATATACATCAATTCATGTTGATGAATATACTTTACAATGTTTATCAACTAAAAATGGTGATGAAGAAATTACTCGTGATATTCCAAATGTTTCTGATAATGCACGTCGTTTCTTAGATCCTAATGGAATTATTATGATTGGTGCTGATGTTAAAGAAGGAGACGTTCTAGTTGGTAAAATTACACCTCGTGGACAAATTGATTTATCTCCTGAAGAAAAACTATTGCAATCAATCTTTGGTGATAAAACAAAGAAATTTAAAGATTCTTCATTAAAAGTTCCTCACGGTGGTGAAGGAATTATTGCTGGTGTTAAAAGATTTACTAATACAGATGAAATTTCAGATTTAGGTGATGATGTAATTGAAGTCATCAAAATTTATGTTGTACAAAAACGTAAAATCCAAGTTGGGGATAAAATGGCTGGTCGTCATGGTAACAAAGGTATTGTTTCTAATATTGTTCCAGTTGAAGATATGCCATATTTGGATGATGGAACGCCATTAGATATCTTATTAAATCCACTTGGTGTTCCTAGTCGGATGAATATTGGGCAAATTCTTGAAATTCACTTAGGATTAGCAGCGCGTGAATTAGGTAAAAAAGAATTGCTTACAAAAATTTATAAAAAAATTGGTGTTGAAGAAATTATTCAAACATATGGTTTGCGTGAAACTATTGCAAAAACTTTATACACTAAAATTGAAAATTTAATCAAATCAAAAGATGTTGCAAATGAGGATGAATTAAAACAAAAAATTAGTCTTTCTGATTTACTAATTGTTTTAAAAGATGTTGGATTATCATTTGATGATCTTGGATTTAAAATTGCTACACCAGTATTTGAAGGTGTAACACACAATGATTTAACTAATATTATGAATGAAGTTGGAATTGATCCAATTCAAACTAAAGGTAAATTCAAACTTCGTGATGGAAAAACAGGTGATTATTTCGATGGTGAAATTGCTGTTGGGGTAATGTATATGTTAAAACTAGATCACATGGTTGATGATAAAATTCACGCTCGTTCAGTTGGTCCATATAGTAAAATAACACAACAACCTTTAGGTGGTAAGTCACAAAATGGTGGTCAAAGATTTGGAGAAATGGAAGTTTGAGCTCTTGAAGCTTATGGGGCAGCTCATAACTTACATGAAATATTAACAATCAAATCTGATGATGTTTATGGAAGAAATCAAACATATAGTGCAATTATTAAAGGACGTGAAATCCCACGTGGCGGTATTCCTGAATCATTTAAATTATTGACAAAACAATTACAAGGATTAGGAATATATCTAGAAGTAATTGATAAAGAGGG
>CAJUTA010000016.1 GCA_910589685.1 uncultured Ureaplasma sp. | reverse complement strand
GTCGATTGCAAACATAAAGTCACCAAGAACTGAAAGTCTTGTTTTTTCTAGATCAACAGTTTCAAGGTTCACACAGTTTGCGAATGCTTTGTGTAAAGTAACGTTGTTTGAAACGCCGTTTGGTAGCGGGTTGAAGTTGGTAAAGTTATGAATATGAATTTATTAAATTATTTTGTTATTTTCTAAAATCAAATCACTTTTTGTTTCTAATTATTTCTATTTCATATTTATATGGTGGTAATGGATTTTTCTTATTATTTTGTTCACTTAAATAATATGGAGTTTCAAGAATTTTTACAATTCCATTTAATCTTTTATTTCAAGCAACATTTAGTAAATTTTCAAATCCCACATATCCATATCCAATGTTTTCATGTCTATCTTTGTGTGCACCCAATGGATTCTTTGAATCATTTAAATGAATAACTTTTATTTTTTCTAATCCAATTTTTTTGTCAAATTCATCAAGATATTCATCAAATCTACTAACTTCATACCCAGCATCATTTATATGGCATGTATCAACACAAACACCAATGTTTTCTTTTTTATGAATGTTTGAAATAATGTGTTGAATTTCATCAATATTTATACCAACTTCTGATCCCTTTCCAGCCATTGTTTCTATACAAATAATTACATTTGTATCCACTTTATTTAAAACAAAATTCAGACCATCAATAACTTGTTGTAAACCAACATCCAAACTTTGACTTAATCTACTTCCAGGATGTAATACTAATAGTGATGCACCAATTTGCATACATCTATTAATTTCTTGTTCTAAAAAATCAATTGCCAGTTCTCTAGTTTCAGATTTTTCTGAACATAAATTAATGATATATGGGGCGTGAACAACAATTTTATCTAAACCAATATTATTTTCTTTTAATAGTCGATGTGCTTGTTCAATATTTAATTTATCAAGAGGTTTTCTTGCTGTATTTTGTGGCGCCCCTGTATACAACATTAAACAATTACTTCCATATTCTAATGATTCTTGAACTGAGCCAACAAAATATTTTGGTGCACTAAATGAAACATGACTACCAAGATACAATTGATATTCATCATTTTGATTTTTATTCATTATTTTCTTTCTTAGGTTATTATTTTTTAATATTTGAGTTTTAAAATAAGATAAAATTATTTTATGCTTAATTTTCTAAAATTAATTGGTTGAATTTTATCATGACCTTTTTTGGCATTAATTTTATTAATTCAATCACATAGTTGTTATGTTGCTGGTCGTCGTTATCGTAAAGATAAAGCAGTTGCAACTCCAGAAGAACGTTACTTAAAAGTTTATAAACTTGTAAGAAATTTTTTATATTGAAAAAATATTAAGATTGATTCATTAAAAGATTTTAAATTACCAAACAAACCATTACTATTTGTTGCTAATCACAAATCAAATATTGATCCACTAATTATCTTTAAAAATGTTTATGAAATGGAAGGAATTCCATATGTTTCATTCATTGCTAAATCAGAATTAGAAAATACTTATACTGGTTATATTGCCTCATTAATTGACACTATTTTTATCGATAGAAAAGATATTAGACAACTACCAGAAATAATAAAAGAAACATCTAAAACATTAGAATCAAAACGTTCAGTTTGTGTTTTTTTAGAAGGAACACGAATTTATGATTCAGATTCATTAGGACAATTTCATTCTCCTATTTTAGAATCTGCATATCATACACATTCTTCAATCCAACCAATTGTATTAGAAAATACATTAGGTATGCTTGATCGTAATCACGACTTAATAAAACATAATAAACCAGCTAAAATTCGTTATTTAAAAAATATAAATGCTACATCATTTGTAAATATTGATCGTAATATTTTAGCTAAAAGACTCCATGATGATATGGAAAAAGAATATATCAAATTAAAATCTAATAAATAACAATGTCTAATTTTAATAGTGAATTTACTCCATTTGAATTTGAAATTTATGAGCGAAAAAGTTCATTGGATGTTTTACTTGAACTTATTCGTAAAAAAAAGATGGATATTACTAATCTTAATATTTCTGAATTAACAGATCAATTTATGAAATATTTTGAGAATATGAAGAGCAAAATTGACTTAGAAGAATTAAGTGATTATGCAAACATGCTTTCATATTTAATTGAATTAAAAACACGAAGTTTAATTCCAGATTCTGATACAGATTTAAAAATGAAATCGCATGATTTTGAATTAGAAAAGGCAAATTTTATTCGTAGATTACTTGAACATCAAATGTACAAGAATACCATTCCTCTTTTAGAAAAGTATCGTTTAGAACGACAAAATTATCTTGATAAGTTTCCAGAGGAATATGATGAATTTTTACCAGAAAACATCCCATTAGGAAAATTACCAAAAAAACTAAACATTGATAAATTAGTTGAAGCATTTGAAAATTTATTACAACGACAATCTATTCATGAATCATTGTCTCAAGATGTCAATTTGCATGCTGAAACTCAAACTTATAGTATTGATGTTGTTGTATATGACTTATTATCAAAATTAAGGGAATATGGAGATAAATCAATCCTATTTAGCAATCTTTTTTTTGAATTTGATATAAGTAAGCAAAATAAAGAATACTTTTGTATGTTATTCTTTATCATTTTATGATTAATAAATCAAAATTATGTTATTTTTGAGGAAATTGAATCAAGCAATGGTGATTTCAACATTAGACTAAATAGCGAATTTATTAGCACAAATAATGATACTGAAAACTTTGTAGCTTCAATCCGTAGAGATTTGTTTGGGGAGGAATAAAATTTTATGTCAATTAATAAAAATATCATTGATATAGAAATTGATGATGATTTAGAAGATGAACAATTAGATATATCATCACAAAGTAAAGAAGAAAATGAAGTAATTGATATTCAAAATTTAGCAAGCCAAATTTTATCATCAGAAATTGATGATGAATATGACGATGAAGAAGATGAATATGACGATGATGATGACAAAGAAGACAATGATGAACTAGTCATTGAAGATTCTATAGTATCAAACATTTATTCTGAAAATGATGATGACAATGAATTATTAAAACAAGCAAACAAAATCATCAATTCATCATTTGAAAATATTACTAATGATTCAAATATAGTTGAAACTGAAAGTGAAAAAGAAGAAAAATTATTTGGTAAATATAAAATAAATTATCAAAATAGGAAAAATAAAAATACTGAAAAATATACAAAATTAGATGAAGATTGTAAAATCGATTCCTCTAAATTTCCTGATAATGAAGTGACAATAGAAAAAGTTCGTACCAAAATTAATCAATATGAAAATGAAAGAAATGAAATTCAAAAGTTTTTAGAGTTTTCTAATAAAACAATGAAAATTAGTGAGGCGCGTTCATTAATTGAAGCTTGCTTGTTTGTTTTGGGATCTGAAGGGTTGAATGCATATGATATCAAGAAGGTAACAGAATTGCCACTTGCTATTGTTCATAGCATTTTAGATGAAATGGTTGAATATTATAGTAAAAATGCTAATAGTGGTATTTATCTTGTGCAATATGGTAACAAATATAAATTTGTTTCTAAAAAAGAACATTTTGAAAAGATTGGTTTAGTTTTAAATAAAAAAGAAAGAAAACCATTATCAGATAGTGTTTTAGAAACATTAGCTGTTATTGCTTACAACCAACCATGTACAAAATCTACAATTGAAAATATTCGCCAAAAAAATTGCTTCAATGCTATTCAACGTCTAGAAGAAATTGGATTAATTGAAGCTAATGAAAGATCGGATGCCATTGGCAAGCCGTGATTATATACATTGACACAAAAATTCTTTGATACTTATGGAATCAAATCGTTAACAGAGTTACCACCAATCAATCGTGGTAATAAAAATTATCAAGTTGATGAAATTGAAATTGAAGATACAGAATCTAGTATAATTGATGATGGAATAATTGAATAATTATGAAAACATATATTGGAATAATTGTTGCATTAAAAAATGAGTTAGATGAATTTGTTTCAAAATGTGAAGAAAAAATCATCAACAATGAATCGTTTTATATTTACAATGATGAACTAGTCATAACTTTTTGTGGAGTTGGAAAGGCAAATGCAGCACGTTCTGCAACTTCATTGATTTGTAATTTTCCTATTCGTTTCATTGTCAATATTGGTAGTGCATGCTCTGCTAACAATTATTTAGATATTTATAATTTGCATCTTGCTAATAATTGTCAATATGGAGATGTTGATGTTAGTTGTGATTTAAGTTACCAAATCAATCAAATTCCATATGAATCTAAAAAATTTATTTGCTCTAATAAATTTAATGATTTAATTTATGATAAGTTGCAAATCTTAGCTCGACCAATTTTTTCTGGTTGTGCAATTACAGTTGATAGTTTTGTTACTAAAAATAATATTGCAAAATTTTTTGAGATAAATCTCAATGATGTATATAGCATTGACATGGAATCTGCTGCAATCGGACAAGTTTGTAATTATTACAAGGTACCATTTAGTGTTTTGAAAATTATTAGTGACAAAATATATTTATCTAATAATGAGGAAATCGACAACCATAGTCAATACACTAATAGCCTTGCTATTATTAGTTTAATGAATAATCAAATTGTTGATTTAATTTATGAATTGGTAATTAATAAATCAATTTAGTATTGATCTTTGCTCATAATTATGCTAGAACCAATAATATTAAGTGAAAAACTAATTGATAACAATGTAACTAGCAATATATCATAATTGAAAGTTGAACTTAATTCTACCAAGTTTAAACTTTCTAAATTTTTTGTGTTGATTAATTGCATTTGCAAGTTATATTTCACTGAATAATTTTCAATTTTTAAGTTATCGATTAAACTTGTATTATTTAATAGATTGTTGAATTCATTTGCTTTCACTACTATTAATGGAATGGTTCTAGTTCTTGAATTTAGCATCAAAATATTATAAATCATTAGTTTAGCTTCATTTACGTTAATAATATTTTTATATTTATCGTAGTTATCGACTAAATCATTTAGTAAGAAATATGAATATCTTTGGAAATTGTAAATATGCTCAACTATTGCATTTTTGAATGCTTTATCATATTTTATACCCATGATATTTGCATTCATATCAGTATAAATATATGATGAAATTAAATCAAAATATCCTATTGCATTATTAACTGCTAAATCACTATATGTTGGAATAGCAGATATTTTTTGTGAATAATTTTTCATTGTTGCAATCATTGCATCATTGAAATAATTTTTAGCAAAATTTTGTAAGTTATTTTTAGAAATAGCAATTGTTTCAAAGTTGTTTTTATTAATTGTTGCTATTGGGAAAACAACTTGATCACTAATAGCTTTTGTATTTAAGCTACTAAAATCATTTAGTTTTAATGTGTAAATTTCATTATCAATTTTTATTGTTGGTAATTTAGAATACTCTAATTTATTTACTGGTGTATATTTAAATAATGTACTTCGCTGCGGATAATTATCCACTTCATTTCTTAGTGATCCAATATCATATGATTGCGGATACCATTTTCCGTTTAAATGAATATTGAATAAGTTGTTAGTTAATTCCCAAATATCAAAATATGTAGAAATTGCAACCCCACTTTCATTTATGGCATTGTTTCAATAATGATTTAAAACTGTGTTGGGTTGTAAATTCAGTTGTTGCAAAGTTTGATTGTTAATCTTTGTATTACTGTCAATAATTTGATTATTATAGTAACAAACCACAAAGGCATTAAATTTTTGCAAATCATTGTTTTCAAACAAGCAAAACTCACTAGTATTAAATCCTTCTTGATTTAATAATGTTGTAGGACTTTTGATTCTTATGTCAATAACATTAGAAACAATTGTACTAGTACCCATTATTCCAAAAACAAATAAGAACAATGTAACTGTGCTCTTAAAAATTAAGCAACAAAACAATGTTACTCCACTTCAAAATAGCATCGTTACAAGCGGTCCAAAGAATGCCCCAACAATTATTCCACCAACAACATCAAAACTATTGTTTATTAATAAGAATAGAGTAACAAACACATAACCTATACTTACTAAAACATATACTAAGAAAATTGTAATTATTTTAATTCAAGCAATTGCGGTTCTTGTAATTACTTTACTTAAAATAATTAATTCACTTCCATCAATTTGGTTTTTCTTATAGTTTTGGATAACAATTGATATTGCCAAAATAATAATGATTATATTAGCAGTGATTACAATCATTTTATTATTAAAAATTTGGTAATAACTTATATCAATTATTGGTGGTAATAAGTATATAATTATTGCCATCAATACATAATATAGTGTTACGCAAATGATAAACACTTTACTTCTTATAATATTTTTTAAAATGTAAGAAAAATAAATAAGGGATTGTTTCATTAATTAAATATTTTATAGCATTTATTCTAAAAAATATTTATGGATAAATGTTATTTAAAAATCATTTAATTTTATTAAGAAAAGATTAAATATTAATCTTTATTATCTTTTTATATTTTTAGAAGAATATTTAAATTAATAATATTTTTGAAAATTAGATTATTTTCTTCTTCATGCTATTAACCATATCGTTTGCATTTCCTAAAGTTGGAGTGCTGCTGAAGTAACGAACTTTTTGTGTTACTGTACTACCAGTTTTGTCGTATACTTTCATACTTAACACTTGTGCTTCAAGAGTTGCT
>CAJUTA010000015.1 GCA_910589685.1 uncultured Ureaplasma sp. | reverse complement strand
TCATTATGAGTTTATTAACAAAATTAAGCTAATTTTAGATTTTTATAAAAACAATAATTCAAATTTACCAATTATTGAAATGAAATTAGAATTTATGAATTATGTAAAAGAAAAATATTATGAAATTTTAAATGATAATTGTATTAATGATTTCATTCTTTGTTTTAATAAATCTGAAAGCATAATTAATCGTTTTGATTACAATTATGATAATCTAGTTAAACTTATAAATAATTGTTATAAAAATGAGTTAATTTCTCGAAATTCCATCTTAAAAAATCTTATTTCTAAAGATAGAATTAATTATAATTATGAGCAAATCAAAGCGTTTATTAAAGCAATAGATGAAAATAATATAAAGATTAAAAACTTACAAAATAATAAAATTTAGTTATTTAAGAAAGAAAAATATGTTGAAGTTATATGATTCAAAAACAAGTACACTAAAAGATGTTGATGAACAATTTGTTTCTATTTATAATTGTGGTCCAACTGTTTACAATCATATTCATATCGGAAATGCTCGCCCATTAGTAACTTTCGATGTTTTGCAACGTCTTTTAAAATATTTAAATCGAGATGTTAAATATGTTTTGAATATTACTGATATTGATGACAAAATTATCAATGCTGCAATAAAAGAAAATATGACTGAATTAGAATTATCTAATTATTATGCTGAACAATATTTTTTAATTTTAAATAAAATGAATATTTTGCCAATGATAAATCCAAAAGTAACAGATAACATCGAAGGAATTGTTGATTACATTAATCAATTAGTTGTAAAAAGCAGCGCTTATTTTAACAAAGATGGTGATATTTATTTTGATGTTAGTTTAATTAAAGATTATGGTTCAATTTCTCATCAAAACACTGATAAACTAATTAGCGGTGCTCGTGTTGAAGTAGATGAAAATAAAAAAAACCTAAATGATTTTGTTCTTTGAAAAAAAACTGATTTAGGAATTAAATGAAGTTCACCATGATTTGATGGTCGACCAGGATGACATAGTGAATGTTCATATTTAATTAACAAATTAATTGGCAAACAAGTAACAATTCATGGTGGAGGAATGGATTTAAAATTTCCTCATCATGAAAATGAGAATGCTCAAAATCTTGCTTTGCACAATTGTGATTTGGCAAAAATATGATTGCATATTGGAATGATTAATATTAATAATGAAAAAATGTCTAAATCATTAAATAACTTTATTTTAGTTAAAGATATTTTAGAAAATTTTTCATGACAATCATTGCGTTGATTTTTTTATCAAACCGGAATTTCTAATCCTTTGAATTATACAAATGATGTAATGATTCAAATGGAAAATGAATTAAAGAAAATTAAATTAACTATTAATAAATCAAAAAACTTTTTGATATTTAATAATCAAGAAATTATTTTTAGTGAAAAAAATGTGAATAAAGAAATGATTGAACATTTAGAAAATAATCTAAATTTAATTAATGCTGTTACTATTATTTACAAAATTACAAAAGAATTGAATCTTGCAATAAATCAAAGTAATTTGCCTATTGTTATTGAAAAATTAAATGAATTAGTAAGCTCATTACAAATACTTGGAATTGAATTTGATGATTTATATACAGAAGAAAATATTAATTTATTAAAACAATGAAAAAAATATGTTGATGTTAAAGACTTCTCTAATGCTGATTCATTGAGAAAAAAATTGATAGAAATAGGGATATTATAAATTGAAATCAAAATATATCTTTGGAAAAAAAGCTTTGTTAGACGCAATAAATAATGGTCTTGATATTGATCATGTTTTTATTTTAAAAAATTCTTTTTTTGATGTTGATATTTTGAACAAAAATAAAATAGATTATTCTTATAAAGATATAAGTTTTTTTAATCAAAATAATTTTTATAAAAAAGAAACAATTGCATTCACTATCAATAAATCAAACAATTTATTATCATTTGATGAATTGTCTAAAAAATTAGAAAAAATAGACAATGCATTGGTTTTAATTTTAGATGAAATTCAAGATGCAGGAAATATGGGAGCTATTTTGCGGTCTGCTGATGCCTTCGGAGTTGATGCAATAATTTTTAAAAAACATAATCAAGTTTCTCCTTTTCATTCAATTGCAATAAAAAATAGTACAAATGCAATTAGTTATTTAACATTTTGTGAAGTCTCTAATATCTCACAAACAATTGAAAAATTAAAGAAATTAAATTTTTGAATTTATGCATCTTCTTTAACAAACACTTCAAATTCATATAGTAATGAACAATATTCTAATAAAACTGCATTTATTGTAGGTAATGAAAATAACGGTGTTAGTCGATTGGTTCAACAAAAATCAGATGTTTTAATTCATATTAATCAATACGGCAACGTTCAATCATTAAATGTTTCTGTTGCAACGGGAATTTTATTATCTTTTTTTAGAATAAAATATCCAAAAAAATAATAATAAATAAATAATCATTTTTTCTTTCAAAACATACTATCAATGTTAGGAGAGAAAAAATGAAAGATGCAAAAACAATCACAAATTTATTTAATACTCAGAATCATGAGTTTATTTCAGAAATTATCAATAAATATGGAAAAATGTTTATTAATTTAGGTAATTATATTAAGAGAAAAAATTTCTCAAATTTGCCTTATGAAGATGGTGATTTTCAATCTGTTCTTTATAATTCAATCAAAGCAATGAAAAATGTTAAAGAGAGTATGATTGAAAAATACAATTATTTGACAATTTTGAAAAAAATTTTTGTTCAGCAAATTATTGCATTGAATCGCTATTTTGCAAGCAATAAACAAAAAGTTTTAACAAGTGCAATTCCAAATAATGAATTTACAAGTAATTGTTGTTATTCCCAAAATGATTTTGATGACTTTAACAAAAATTATGATTTAAAAATTATTTATCAACAAATTTTAAATAGAATAAAATCTACTGATGAGCAAAAAATATTTAAATTATATTTGTTAAACACTAAACCAAAAGAGATTGCAAAAATTATGAATCAGTCACCAAAGAAAATTTATAACTCATTATTTTCAATAAAAAATATTTGTTCAGAATATCGGCGTCTTTAATTTTTAAAAGTTTAAACTTTATGTTTTCTCATTTATAATATTTGTAACAAGCTATTTAAGCTTATTGCAAATATTTTTTTAATTTAATTTAATTATGAAAGTGAGTTTAATATGAGTGATATTCGCTTTTTGCCATTAGGTGGGCAAGATGAGCGTAATAAAAATTGCTATGTCATCAAAATTGATGATGATATTTTTATTTTTGATTGTGGTGTTAAAATGCCAGTGAATGTCAAATATGGTATTAGCGCAATTACACCTGATTTTAATGTTCTTAAAAAAGATGCTAATAAAATAAAAGGGGTTTTTATTGGATATCCAACCCATAGTAATTATGGAGGAATTGTTCATTTATTAGACAAAATTGGTTATGATGTGCCAATTTATTGTCCGCATATTGGAAAAATAATTATTGAAACATTTTTAGAAAAACGTTATTGATCACATAATCGCAAATTCAATTTGAAATTTAATATTGTTGAACCATTTTCTCCAATAATTTTAAATAAAACAGAAATTGTTCCATTTTCTATTTCCAATTCAGTACCAGGTTCATTGGGATGAATTATAAAAACTCAAAATGGTTGTATAGTTTTTATTGATGATTTCATTATTTCAAATGATAGATCAAGAATATTTCAATCACAGTTAAATAAAATTGATCATATTGTTCGTAACAATGTTTTAGCATTAATTCCTGGCATGGGAATTGTTGATCGTAATAAAGGTTTTACCTCTCCAAATTATAAAAATATAGATTTTTATCAAAAAGTTGTAGCAAATGCTAAAGGTAGAATTTTTGTTGCTTGTGTGGATTCTGATGTTAATACAATTATTAATTTAGCAAATATTGCTAAAAATAGTGGCCGACCATTCAGTATTTATAGCAATACTTTTATGAATGTTTTTTCAAATATTGTTAAACAAAAATTAATCAATATCAAAGGTTTACAATGTTTGCAAATTTCCGATATTAATAATAGCAATAATGCAATTGTTATTATTTCATCAAATCAAGAACAATTATTTAAAAACTTACTCTCAGCAACTAATAAACAAAATTCTAACATCATCTTCAATAGTACAGATACATTTGTACTTGGAACTCAAATTGTACCAGGATACGAAGGACTAGCAGCTGATTTACTTGACCAATTAAGTAAAATAGATTTAGATATTGCTGTTTTACCTAAAACGGTTTTACCAATGTCTGCTTCAGCCGAAGACCAAAAATTTTTATTAGATAAATTATCACCACGTTATGTTTTTCCGATTCAAGGTTTATATAAATCCTTTGTTAAATATCGTGAGGCTTCAGCTCAAACTTGAACAAAACCTGATCAAGTAATTTTTTTGGATAATGGCGAAGAAGCGTGTATTGAAAATGGTAATTTAAATAAAAAATATAACAATATTAAGTTACAAGAATGCTCAATTAACCAAGCTGGATTTGATGATTCATCTAGTTCTATTATTTATGAACGTGAAAAACTTAGTGAAGCTGGTACAATTGCTATAACAATTTTTTTTAATAAAGAAAAGCAAATGTTTATTGATAAAATTAATTATCAAGTTTTTGGTATTGTTTCAAATACATATAAAAATAATGAAGCAATTAGTGAAATTATAAATTGTTTTAAAAAGTCATTGCCTAATTGTTTTGTTCCAAATAAGAAAAATATTATTGACCATAAATCTAGTAAAAAGATGATGAAAAAAATGGTCATGAAATTATTTGAAAAATCATTTGATAAAAGACCAGTTGTTTTGATTACAATTATTGAGTGTTAGTCAATAAGGATAATGTATGAATTTATTTAAATCAAAAAGTAAGGAAAAAAACCCAAATGATTCATTAGTTGTATCACAAGAAAATGTTCAAACAACAAATGAATCAACAAAAAATGTTTTTAAAGAAAAAAGACATAATTATGAAGTTAATAAAATTCTATGACTAGTCTTTAAAATTTTATTATTGATATTTTTAACATTTTCATTAGTTCGTATCCCATATGTTGGTGCTTTTTTTGATTCTGTAATTTTTTCTTTAATTTTTGGTTGAACTAAATATATTGCTTATTTATTTTTATACTTAATAATAATTTTGTCTTGGTTTCCATTATGATTTCGTAAAGTGTTTAAACCAAAACCAATTTTCATTGCAATTTTAATTTGATTTCTAATAGCAATTATTATTTCTGCAATTGGTGTTCTTACAGTTTATCGCCAAAATCAAAATTTAGCAGGTTCAACATCATTTGATAAATATTTTTATGGTGATGCAAATTCATATTTGCAATATTGATTAAATAATGATTGAAGCAAAGTGAGCTCAACAAATCAATGATTTTATATTAATCCATATGCTTATGGCGGACTACCTTCATTCTTTTTGGTTATTTTATTTGAAATTGGATCACCAATAATCTTAATAATTCTTTCATTTGCTTTAATTTCTTATATTTTTTATTTAATTGGAAGAAAAGTTTATAAAAAAACTAGTCAATCACGTTTAATAAAATCAGATTCTTCTTCATCAAATAAGTTATTTTTGGTTAAAGAAAAAACATT
>CAJUTA010000014.1 GCA_910589685.1 uncultured Ureaplasma sp. | reverse complement strand
TTTCTAATCCTCAAAAAGGTGCGGTTATTCGTAAAGAAAAGGGATGCGGACTTTACTTATATAAAGTTAATTATTAATTAATAAGTTGGTTTATTATTCTTTTTAATTTTATAGTGAATATGATTAATTGCAATTGTTGCTTCTGCAATTCCACTTACAATTGCATCAATTTTAAAATCACTATAAGAACAATTACCAGCTGCATAAAAATTTTTGATACTTGTTTCTTGGTATCTATCAACTAAAAATCGATTATTTTTCTTTTCAAATTCAACTCAATTGTGAACTTCTGATCAAATACTTTTTACACCAAATTGAACCAAAATAAAATCATATTCTAATTTAATATCTTTTTCGTCTTGAATCAAATAGCAATGATCTTTATTAATATTCTTAATTTGTGTGTTTAAAAATAATTTCACACCAATATTATTTAGTTCATCAATTGTATGAGAAATTCCTTTCATTTTTTCTCCACGATGAACTAATGAAATTGAATCCATTTTATATCTAGTTTTTAATTCATACGCGTAATCTAGAGCTGAATCTCCACCACCAAAAATTACAACTTTTAAATCTTTGCTTGTAAGCTTATGTAATTTAAGTGTGTAATTGATTAAATTGTCTTCGATATCAATTAATTGTGACTCATCTATTTTAATAAATTCAAAAGATCCTGGTCCAATTGTGAATACAACATTCTTAGTGTAATATTTTTGTCCGTTTTCATCAACAAGTTTAATTATTTCATCATCAATTTTTTCATATTGAATGATGTTAGTTTTATTTTTTATTAATTCTTTTCCAACTTGTTCTTCAAGTAAATCGATAATTTTTTTTGCAGGTATATCTTTATGTGTTGGAAAATCATGAACTAATTTTGACGGATATAGTTTTGTAATTTGCCCCCCAACAAACTCGTCTTTTTCAATACATAAGACACTTAATTTTAAATATTTTGCTCAAAATGTTGCATATAATCCAGCCGGTCCAGCTCCTATCACAATAACATCATAGATTACGTTGTCCATATTTTTTTTATGTTTCTAATATTAAATTATTTAGTATATTACTTAAATAAAATATTAAAATAAAAAAAATGAAAAATAACAAATTTAATAAAATTATTAAACTTAACCAAAATGATGCTCAAAAATTTGGTTTAAAAAAACATATTACTAAAGAATTAATTATTGATAATGGTAAAGCTATCGATGTTATTTGATTTGATGATTGTTTATTTACAAAAAATGTCCCATTAGGATGTATTAAGTTTAAGATTCAATCAGACCCCAGTTTGAATGAAGAAAAAATATTAAAATTCACAAAATCAACAAGTAACAAATCTTCAAATTTTAAAAGAATAATTACAAGCTCAACATTAAAAAATAATAATTTATAGGTAAATACATATGCAAGACAAAAAAGTTTTTAGTTCACTATCAAAAGAAAAAAATACAGTATCTCTTAAAAATAATTCAACATCTTCAGTTATATCAATTGATAAATTTACACCAATTTTTAAAGATGATTTATCAATTACTGATGCAAAAATTTTAAAAATAACAAATGATTTTGTTGATACGGATATCAATAATTGTTTAATCAATGACTATAGAAATCAAATAAATCAACAATCAAAAAAATTTTTTAGTGATTTTTTTTCATTATCAAAAGATAAAAAAATGGATCACCACAAAAAACAAATTTTAACTAGTTTATGAAAACAATATAAACTTGAAAATTCTGATTTTCTTCAATTATTAGATGACGTGATATTCAATATTGAAGTTGATTGAAACGATAAATTTAATTATTCATCAGGATTCAATTTATTCAATACTAAACTATCACATAAGCCATTGGAAATTAAGAAAAATAATTCAATTATTATTGAAAAACCACTTGAAGTAAAAATTAATAAAGATATTAATTGAAACGATAATTTAATTAAATCAATTATTCAAGAAGATAATGATGACAAAATTTCTAATAAAAAGAAAATGGATGAATTGAAAAATATGTCATCAAATGAAATTAGTCAAATAATCAAAAAACATATTTATGTAATTGAAAATTTAGATGGTTATATTTATTCATTAGAAAATTTATATTGTGTAGTTGCAACTAAAAAACCAACAAAATTAGCAATTAGTTTATATAAATTAATTAATTTATTAAAAAATAATTCAGAAGCAGTTAAAGAACTTATTTCTTCAGTACCAAATTTTAATAGTTTTGAAAAATCATCTGATTTTGAACTAATAAATGAAATGAATAAATCAATCGATCAACAAAAAATATTGAATTTATTAAATTCTGAAATTTTAGATTGCAAAGTTATTTATGATAAAACAATGAATCTATATACTTTGTCTCAACAAGTTTCACACAATATCTTTTTAAATGAAATACATGCTGCAATAGATTACTCTTCAGGAAAAGTTAATAAAAAAGAAAAACATAAATTAATGATAGCAAGTAGCGATGATATTGCAAACACAAGCAATATTAGTAATTGAAGAAATAAATTATATAAATTTGTGAAGAAATTGTCTAAAAATAATAAAAATGATGAATTATTTATGCAATTGAATAGCGAAATAGGTACTATTTATGATTTGAAACAATTAGCAAATTTATTAGAACAAGATTTTAATAAAAAACTTTCTAATAAAAATATGTTATATAAAACAAATTATCATGATGTTGAGCAATATTGTTTGAAAGAATCTGTAAAATTAAATCAATTATCATCATTTATTTTGATATATAAATTAATTAATTTTCACTTTGATTTAATTCTTCTAATTCAATCAAAATTAAGAAAATTAAATGATTGAGAAACAAAATATTCTAATTGAGTTGATGAGATTTCTAAAAATAAATCTGGAAAAGAAAAGGCATCAAAAAAATAAAATGAATATTAAAGTCATTGCAACAGATCTTGATGGAACACTTTTAAACAAAAAATATTGAATTAGTAAAAAAAATATTTTTGCACTCAGAGAATTTATTCAATTAGGTGGAATTGTTTGTTTTATTACTGGAAGATCGCTCCAATCAACGATTGAAATTGCAAATTTATTTGAACAAAAAACAGGATATAAAATTCATTATTTATCATGCCTAAAAGGTTCAATTTTATATGACAATATTCAAAATAAAATTTTACATACAAATGCTATTGATATTGAAACATCAAAAGAAATTGCAAATGTTGCAACTAAAAAACATTGCACTTTCTCAACTTATTTAAAAAGTGATATTTCAAATAAAAATATGGTTATTGTTAATCCTCCCCATATTTTACATTTTTTACATTTATTTAAAAAATTCAAAAATTTTATTATTAACAATAATTTTAATTCCATTGAAAATAATGAATGTTTTAAGATAAATATTAGTAGTCTTTTGCGTCCCTATTCATTAATAAATTTATATGATCAATTAATAGACAAATTTGGAGATAAAATTGAAATTTCAAAAACAAGTCTATTTATGTATGAAATCACAAAATTAAATTGCAATAAAGGTATAGCAATTGAACAAATAAGTAAATTATTAAAGATAGATTTATCAAAAATAGCTGCTTTTGGTGATAGTGAAAACGATATTGATATTTTTAAAGAAGTAGGATTATCAATTGCAATAGGAAATCACTCTAAAAAATTGCAAAAATATGCTACATATTGCATTAAATTTTCACGTTCAACTGGTGTAGCTAAAGGAATTAATAAATTTATTATTAATAAAAAATAAATATCTTTAAAAATGTATTAAAATTATCTTAATTTTTCATTATTAAATTTTTAATTTTGTTTGGTAAAGGAACTTAAATAAAATTGAAAAAAAACATCTTAGAATTTGTTAATGTAAATATGATCTATGATGATGGATATGTTGCGATTGAAGATTTCAATCTTTCCATTGATCGTGGTGAATTTGTTACATTATTAGGTCCAAGTGGTTGTGGCAAAACAACAATGTTAAAAATCATTGGTGGATTTATATATCCTACACGTGGAAAGATTTTATATAACGGAATAGATATTAAAGATATTTCAATTGCAAAACGTCCAACTGCTACTGTTTTTCAAGATTATGCATTATTTCCAAATATGACTGTTCGACAAAATATCGAATATGGTTTAAAGTTAATGCGTGCTCCACTTGAAAATGTGAGTAAAGATATAAGTGTACAAGCTAATAAAATTTATCAATCTGCTCAAAAACTTGCTAATTCTAAAATTAGAGACATTGCAAAAACACAAGAAAATATAAAAAAATCAATTGAAAAATTATCAAAAAAATATAATAAAAATTCTTTTTTGCAATCTATTAAAAAAATGAACAAATCTGAATATTTATCTACACTTGATAAATATTATGAACAATTAGAAAAAACTTATGGAACTGATTTTGTTTCAAAAATTTCTTTTAAAAATAAAATTTTTGATTGATTCAATTCCATTTTTTCTTTCTTTTCAATTCCTTATCAATTTAAAATTTCATCTAAAAAAATGAATGAAATTGAAAAAGAAATTTATAACTTAAAAAAATGATATCGTTATAAAAAACCAATTGATGAAAAAATTGAAGTGTTAAATGAAAAATTTGATGATTTAGATTACAACATATCATATTGACAAAACTATGCTAATTCTAAAAAAGAAAGCTATGAAAAAAAATATTTAACTCGAAAATTAAATAAAGAAGAAATTCGTAAAAAATCAAATGACATTATTAAATTAGTTGGTTTAGTTGGAAAAGAAAATAATTATCCAGATGAATTATCTGGAGGAATGAAACAACGTGTAGCACTTGCACGTGCATTAGTAATTGAACCAGAAATAGTTTTGCTAGATGAACCTCTTGGTGCATTAGATGCAAAAGTTAGATCACAGTTACAAAATGAGTTAAAACGTTTACACAAAGAGTCTGGTTTAACATTTATATTAGTAACTCATGATCAAGAAGAAGCATTGATGTTATCAGATAAAATTGTTGTAATGTCTCAAGGTAAAATTGAGCAAGTTGGAACATCAAATGAAATATATGATACTCCTATTAATCCTTGAGTTGCTAAATTTATTGGTCGTATCAATATTTTTAATGTTCAAGCATTAAAAAATAATGAATTTATTTTTGATTCTAAAAAATATAAATTTAATGATGATATTTCTTTTAAACCAAAAGATCATGACAATGTTTTAATGACAATTCGTCCAGAAGATTTTGAAATTACTGATAGTCTAGGACTAATAAATAATGCAGTAATCGTAGATATCATTTATAAAGGTATCATGTACGATATTAAATGCAAATGAAATGATCAAATAATTAATGTTGAAAGTACCAAGAAATATCAGATTAACTCTAATATTAATTTAGCTGTTGATTGAAATGATATTCATTTTATTAGAGGTAATAACAATGAATAATGAAAAAACATTTAAGAAGAGTTTTTTTAGTAGATTCATATTTACTAAAAACTTAAATTTAATTATTCCTTTTATTCTAATTAGTATTTTGTTTGTAATTGTTCCATTGATTGTTATTATTGTTAATACATTCAATAATTCAACTGGGAATATTACTAACAATTGAGGAATAATGACTGGTAGCATTCTTACTAAAATTGGAAATTCATTATGAATTTCGATTGTAACAACAATTATTGTTCTTCTTTTATCATTTCCTTTTGCTTATTTTTTATCTAAATCATCAAATAAAATCTTTCAAGTTTTTGTAGTTATGATTGTAACAGGTCCAATTTGAATTAATATTTTGATTAAATTAATTGGAATAAAAACAATTTTTGATTTATTAAATCATGAGCTTAATAGTACTTATGGTCACATTTATACAATAATTGGTTTGGTATACATCTATGCACCATTAATGATGTTACCTATATACAATGCACTTCAAACATTACCTAAAAATTTAATCAATGCATCAAAAGATTTAGGACGCGGTAATTTTTATACTTTTTTTGCAATTGTCATACCATGATGTTGACCAGCATTAGTAAGTGGAATAATTCTTGTTTTACTACCATCATTCACAACTGTTTCTGTTCCTTTGTTTTTAAATAATAGTAATGATGGAGGTTTGATTGGTGATGTTATTATGAATCAAGGTAATAATGGTTTAAGTAATAGCATTTCTTTAGCCCGCACTTCTGTTCTTGTTTTAGTTATTAGTGGAATAATGTTGTTACTATATGCTACTATAGTATGATTACCAAAATTAGTTCAATATATTATTCATCGTAAGAGAGTTAAAAATGAAACAAAAAATTCTTAATTTTCTACATCGAAGTTATTTAGCAATTATTATTTGCTTGATTTATATTCCTTTGATAATTGTTATTTTATTAAGTTTTACAAATGGAAGTGTCAAAGATAATTTAAATCTTGGCTTTGATTGAAATGCAGGTCAAAATTGATTGAATTTATTTAAAAATAATGAATTCATTAATGCATTAATAAATACTACAATTATTGTTGTCATTGTTGTTCCATGTTCCACAATTATTGCAACAATTACTTGTTTTGGAATATGACATGCAAAGTCATTTTATAAAAATACAATAATTGGTATTAGCAAAATTAATATTGTTATTCCAGATGTTATTTCTGGAATTGGATTAGCTTTATTATTTGCAATGACAATTATCCCAATGCAAATAAATTTAGGCTTTGCTACGATAATTTTGTCCCATATTTCTTTTTGCACACCATATGCCATAATTCTTATTTATCCAAGAATGTTAAAGATGAATAAAAATTTAATCTTAGCTTCATTAGATCTTGGTTATTCTTCCATTCATACATTTTTTAAAGTTACAATTCCATTTTTGATGCCAGCTATTATTAGTGCTGCTGCTCTTGTTTTTGGAATGAGTTTTGATGATTTTATTATCACAAGATTAGTTGGTGGAAAAATTGATACAATTTCTACTCAAATTTATAGTATGGCTAAAGGTATTAAAATGTGAGCAGTTACATTTGGTGCAATTGTTGTAGTAGTAAGTATTGGATTAGCAATTTTAATTGCTTTTAAAAATACAATTTTTAAAAGAAGATTGCAAGTTAATAAATTGGAAAAACAAAATGAATAAATTTATTAGAAACATTTTATCTATTTCAATATCTTTAGTTATAGGCGCTGGACTTATAATCCTTCCTTTTGCAATGTTTTCATCTTCTAAAGATGGATTAGTGCTTGGTAATTTTCAGTCATATATGTCGCCAGATGTTCAAAATTATTTATCCAACAAATATGATATAAATTATCAATATTATGGTACTAATGCAGAAATTCCAACTTTTATTAAAAACAAGACTTTGGATCTAGCAATAGCCACAAATAATACTATTGCGCAACTTGCAATTGAGAATCAAATTCAACCAGTTCCATGAAATAAATTTAATTTACAATATCTTGATGAAAATAATCAGACAAAAAAAGTAGAATCATTCAATGATGTTAAATATTTAGTCACAGACTTTACCTGAAATCTTTGTGAATATATCGGTAAATCAGTTGGGATAGAAAATTTATTAGAATATTGTGTGCCATATTTTATGCAAAAATTTTTATTTGCTTATCGTGGTCCTGCAATTAATGAATTGAACAACAATCCAAATATTACATATAATGATATTTTTCAATACATCTCTAATAGTACACGTTTTACAAGTTCTAACTCAAGTGTAATGATGATTGAAGATGCTAGAAGTGTTTATGATGTAGCTAGCCTAATTAAAGAAAATTCTATTAATGATGGAATCAATCCAAAAGAAGGAATTTTAACAAAATCTAATTTATCAAATAAATCAGCTCCAAAAATTGAACAATTAAATTATGTTTATGATTCAATTTTTAATTTTTATAAAAACAAAGAAAATAAAAATATTATTACTTTTAACAGTGATTCTTCAATTCTTCTTAATAAATTAGCATTGAATCAAATTAATGGGGCATTTCTATATACAGGTGATGTTATCTATAGTGCACTTAATGGTGATAACCCTAGCTCATCATTGCAAAAACCAAATTTTAATGGAAATAATCGGGATTTTTATGCAGTTAGTCCTAAAAATAATTTCTTTGCAATGGATGGAATAATTTTCAATAAAACATTGAGCAATACAAGATTAGATAATGCATGCAATGTAGTTAAAGAATTAGTTTTTTCTGGTAATTCAATAAATGATGATATTGGAGAATTGGATATTAATGATAATTTTAAATATTTAAGTATGCAAAATTTTGATTATCTATTATATACACCATGTTATAAAAAATTGTATGATTATGCAATTCAAAATTACTTTAAAGATATTTCAGAAGGAAATACAATTTTAGAAAATTTCCTTATTGATGTTCTAAAAATTAATAATAATGAAATCAATGAAAACAATATCGAGAAACCATTAAATAATTTATCGGAGTCTAATTTAAATGTTGCATTTGAAAGCTTTAGAACAAAAATCTAAAAAAGCAATTTTTCCTGGTTCATTTAATAAATTTCATTTAGGGCATTTTAATGTTTTAATGCAAGCGAATGTGATCTTTGATGAAATTATAATTTTTGTTGGACAAAATCCAAATAAACCAAAACAAGATTTTGAAAAAAGAATTGATCAAATAAAAAAATTTCTTAATAAGCATACAAAACAAAAATTTACTATTTTAGGTTCTGATTCACTCACAACTGATATTGCAACACAAAATAAATGTAATTGAATTATTCGTGGATTGCGTGATATTGCTGATTTTGAATATGAGAGAAAATTATATAATGAATATAAAAAAATCAACCCTAAGATACAAATAATGTATTTTATGGCCGATTCTAAATATATTAAAATAAGAAACTCTAAATAATTATTTTAAATTAATGTATGTGTTAATTTTTTCAATTAATGTATCTGAGTCTAAGAATCCAACATTACGTCCAACTTCATTTCCATTTTTGAAAAAAATAATTGTAGGAATAGATTGCACATCATATTGTGAAGAAACTTCATTTAATTGATCAATATCTAATTTAATAAAATTAGCTTTATCAGAATAATCATTTTCCACACTAGCAAAAACTGGTGCTAGCATTTTACATGGTCCACATCAATTAGCGAAAAAATCAACAACAGTTAATTTTTCATCATTAATTACTTTATTAAATTCGCTAATACTTTTTACTTCCATAAACTTCCCTATTATTTATTAAATTTATTTATATATAAAGGTTATAACATATTTAATTTTCTTTTTTAATATAATGGCATTTTGGATACCCACTACATCCTACAAATTCTTGTCCGTATCTATTGTTACGTCTAATTAAATCAGATCCACATTCAGGGCATTTTTCTCCTGTTAAATTTGGTGTGTTATCAAATTCAACATATCGACATTTTGGGAAAGCACTACACCCAACAAATTTAGTTCCATATCTACTTTCTTTAATAAGTAGCATAGAATTACATTTAGGACAGTTTCTTTCTGCGCTAACTTGATTATTTTTTCGTTGTTCAGCACTTTCTTTTAATGCAATTTTTAATTTTTTTTCAAATTCAGGAGCAAAATCTTTTAGGTATGAAGTTCAAACTTCATCTCCATTGGCAATTTTATCTAAGTTTGTTTCCATAAGTGATGTGAACTCAGCATTGATAACATCACTAAAATCTTTTTGTAATTCGTTAATAACTTTAACCCCCATTTCTGTTGGAATTAATTTTTGCTTTTCTTCATTAACATAACCACGTGTTTCACCTATTTTAGCCATTGTTGCATAAGTTGATGGTCTACCAACCCCAGATTCTTTCAATGCAGCAATTAATGATGCTTGTGTGAAATATGGTGGTGGTAATTTATCAAATTCTTCAACTTTAGATTCACCTTTATATTCTTTATTTATTTCAAAGTTAAATAAATTTTCTTGGTATTGTTCTTTTATTTTTTTGTAGAAATCAAGAACTAAATATCCATTATGTCTAACTTTTCTATTCATTCCATAGAATAGGTGATTACTATTATTGAAAATTAATCCAGTAATTTCATATTCTGGTTTTGTCATCATACATGCAACAGTTCGATTTCAAATCAAACTATATAGTTTATAAGAAGAATCATCAACAAAATTTTTAATATGTTCAGGTGTAATATTGCAATCAACAGGTCTAATAGCTTCATGTGCATCTTGAACATTATTATCTTTTTTTGTTTTCTTTTCTTCTCCACTAAAATCATTATCAATGTATTCTTGACCAAAATTATTTACAATGAAATTTTTAGTTTCTTTTACAAATTCTGCATTAATTCTTGTACTATCTGTTCTTGGGTATGTAATATATGCAACATGAGTTCCATCATTTAATTCCACACCTTCAAATAGTTTCTGCGCAGCAAGTGTTGTTTTTGCAGCAGATCAACCAAAATTATTTCCAGCTAATTGCAATAATTTATCTGTAGTTAATGGAGTAAATTTATCACCTTTAGTTATTTTTGTTGGTAACATTTCTACAAATTTAAATTCATTTGTTAATTCACTGAATACCTTATCAGCTTCAGATTTATCTGCAAATTTAAACTTATGAGAATTTGTTAGACCATCATCATATTTTTTAAATTCATTGTTATTGTTAAAAAAGTTAATTTCTAAACCATTGTCTAATTTTGCGCTAATTTCAAATCACTTTGATGGCACAAAAGCATCACGTTCTAATTTTCGATTAACAATAAACATTAAAGCAACAGATTGAACACGACCAGCAGATTTTCCATGCACAGAAGAACGTACAAATCCTGATAATTTATAACCTATTAATCTATCAATAACTCTTCGCGCAAATTGCGAATGTACTAAATTCATATCTAAACTATGAGCATTAGCAATTGCATTATTAATTGCTTTTTCAGTTATTTCATTGAATGTAATTCTGCAACATTTTTCTTGTTCTTTTTTGCCTAAAATATCATAAATGTGTCATGCAATAGCTTCACCTTCACGATCAGGGTCAGTAGCAAGAAAAATTTTATTTGACTCTTTTGCTGTTTTGATAATTTGCTCAATAATTTTCTTTTTAGAAATTTTGATTTTTTTATCTTCAATTATTACTCAATTAGGTTCAAATGTTGTAGGATTAAAACCATTTTTTGTGTTCATTTCTCTTAAATGACCATATGATGCCATAACAACATAATCATCACTTAAATATGATTGAATAGTTTTAATTTTATTAGGTGATTCGACAATGATTAGATTCATAATTATTAATTTTTTTAACTTATATTTGCAATGTTTTCAATAAATGTAACATACTGTGGATCCAGTTTATATTGATCAAATATTGATTTATAACATAAATTAGTATATATTGGTTTTTTGATTTGTTTTAAATTAATTGTAATTTTTTCATAATTCTTTTCATTTATTTCTGCAAAATAAATTTTATTTGCAAAAGCGAACATCATTCTTTCAATTGTTTGCTCATTTGCAGATTGATAATCAATTGAATTATTGTATTCACTAATTAGTAAAATATTTTTATTGTATTCATATTTAAATGCATCAATTCCACCTTCGCATATAACTATAAATTTTTTCTGACTTGCAAGAAGAGTTTGATACATTGAATTTGTTAAATCTTTATTGTTAAAACATAAAATTGTATTTTTGTCTAATCTAATAAGTTCATTTAATTCATTAATTGTTGGAACACCAACAACTGTAATAACATTTCTATCAATTAAACTAGTTTCTCCTTTGTAAAAAAGAAAAAATGGGGGTAAAAGAATATTTTTTAATTTTTCAGGATATTGATCACTAATTATAAAAATATAATCATCACTAATTTTACTTGTTTCATTTGAAAGAATTTTCTCTCTTTTATTTATAGCATCATAGATAGAATCTCAGTTGCCATGATATTTAACTAAAAATTGGTAAATTGAATTTGTCATTTATTTTCCTTTCGTACTAATAAATAAACAAATTAAAATTAATTTTACTTTTAATTTTCTTTTTCAAAGTTAGTTTGACAAATTTTTGACATACTAAAATCATTAAATAAATTTGTTTCTAAACGATTTAAATCAATCTCTTGCTTATTATTAAATCATTTTCTTTTATTTGCTAAATAGTTGATAAATTCTGAATATGAATTAATTTCTATATTTATTCCATAATACTTAAATAATTCTTGTTTATGAAATTTATAGTAATGATTAAATCCATATTCCAAAACTTTATCTAGTGGAACAATTTCTTTTTTAATGCAATTAATTAATGTTAATTTATATGCATCTTCAATTTTTTCGATATGTTTAAACAATACACCAGGTGTATCTATTAAACTTAATTCATTGTTAATCGACACAATTGCCTGTTTTTTTGTCACACCAGGAAAATTTTGTGTAATAAGTGTATTTTTGTTTTTCAAAATATTAATCAATGTTGATTTTCCAACATTTGGTAATCCAATTACTAAAATAATGAATTTTGGGTGCAATAACCCTTTTCTTCTAGCAGAATTAAATTGATCTTCTAATTTTTTATTAATTTCAAGAATGATTTTATTGCGTAAATTTTTATCTTTTGTTGTACATATAAAAGTAGCATCACTACTTTCAATATCACAATAGTCAGCTTTTAGTGCAATTTTTAAAATTGGTTTATTTTTTGCAATATTCAGTAGTTCATAATTTGAAGAAGTATTAATTGCTCGTGAGTCAACAACTTCAATAATTAAATTAACTTTACTAACAACATTATTAATTTCTTCAAGACTTTTTTTCATGTGTCCTGGAAATCAATTAATATTTAAACCACATTCAACATTTTGCTTTATTTTTTTATTATTATCGTTCATATGATGATGTTGGCAATTCTCCATCAAATCCAAATGTTGAATAAATTGTAATCAATCCTTGGGTATCAATACTACGCATAATTGAAATCAAAATTTGAATATCGATATAAAAACATACAGTTTCTAGACTACGATAACTTGATGAACTTTCATTATTTAATGCACTATTATCTGAAGAATTAATAGCGATTTTATAATTTCATTCTGATGATTTTAATGAAATTGCAATTTCATTAATTTTCTCTGAATAAATTTGTACTTTAACAACCTTATTACGTGGGAAATAGTAATTATATAATAATCCTGAAATAACTGATCCAATAATACTTGCTATTAGATTAGGAGAGAAAAATGCTTCAATAGCCAATCTTGTATTTATTTCATTGTGCAATCTTTGATATTCTAGAATTCAACAAACAAATGAACCTAAAGTAACCCCAATAGCCAAACTTGTAACATTAAAAATTGTTAAGAGATTAGCAATTGATTTATTTTTAATTTTTGAATAGTAGAAACCAATAATATCCGTCCCACCAGTTGATGAACCAAGAATATAAATCATACTATAAATAATTCCGCTTGTTATTGATGCAATTAGAGCATAAATAAACAAACCAAATACTAAACCATTAGTTGATTCTCAAGGTAACATTTGCACACCAGGGACATAACCAGGAATATTTTGGGTTCCAGTTGGATTTGTCATGTTTGTTAAAATAAATACACCATTTCCACCATTAATAAAACCTAATGCAAAACCAACGAGTTGAGAGGAAATAATAAAAAATAAGGTTAGAATTGCAAAGTTTTTTCCAATTTTATAATAAGAAAAAATAATGAGTGGGATATTTATTAAAACATATAATCCCCAGAATATAATATTGTAAATAATATTTGCTAATGCTGAATTTCCAGTATTAGAAATTTGAATTCTAGTAATTTTAGCTATCCCTTGAATTATTCCCGAAATACCAGGAGTATATACCCCTGTGTATTGTACAAATAATCAAGTAGTAACTGAAACAATAGTACCGAATAGACAAACTAATAAAATTTTAGCCCATAGTTTATCAATTTTATACAATCATCCAAGCCGAATAGTTTTTGCAGAATACTTAATATTTTGAGTTTTAATATTTAACTCAGAAAGATGATTCGCTTGTTTTATTTGAACTTTTTTCAAATCAATTTCATTTTCTAATTGAATTAATTTATTTACTTTTTCTTTATCATCATCACTTTTATTGATTAAATTATACTCAGCCTGTAATTTTTCTAATTCTTCAACAATTTTAGCTAAATTTAATTCATCATTTTTATTAACAAAATTATCTAACCAAATTTTGTTAGATTTTTTGTGTTGATCTTTATTTTGTAAATTTATTTTTTCTTCAATTCTGAAGCGTTTTTTTGATTGTTCATTTAAACGAATCACGATAATTTAACTCGCTTAATTATTTTTTAATAATTTCTTTAATACGTGCAGATTTTCCAGAAAGTTTACGCATATATGAAATATAAGCACGACGAACTTTACCATATCGTTTTACTTCAATTTTTTCTACTAATGGACTATTTAAGTCAAAACCTAATTCAACTCCAACACCATTTGATTCTTTACGTACAATACAAGTTTCACTTGCTCCACTTCCTTTACGACGTAGAACAACGCCTTCGAATTTTTGAATACGACTTTTTTTACCTTCAATAATTCTATTGTGAACAATAATTGTGTCACCAGAATCAAAGTTAGGAATATTTTCTTTAATTTGAGTTGATTCAACTAAATTTAAAATTTCACCTTTATTAATTTTTGTAACTGACATTTTATTTTCCTCTCTCTTTTAAATATTTATTGTATAAATCAGGTCGATATTTTTTTGTGAATTCTATTCTTTGATTTCATCTTCATTCATCAATTAATTTGTGATTCCCACTTAACAAAATTGATGGAACGCTTTTATTATCAAATACTTCTGGTCTAGTATATGATGGATGATCTAATAAGTTATCATTAAATGATTCACTAATTAAACTATTTTTGTTTATAACATTATCCAATTGTCTTGAAATTGTATCAATAATTACAGTTGCAGCAATTTCACCACCAGATAAAATATAATCTCCAATACTTATAATTCCATCTACATATTCAAGGATACGATAATCAATTCCTTCGTAATGCCCACAAATTAAAATTAAATGATTTGTATTTTCAATAATTCTTTGAGAACAATTTTGATTATAGATTTCACCAATTGGTGATAATAAATAGACTAATGAGTTTTCTTTTTTTATTTTTTGTAAACAATCATATATTGGTTGGATACTAATTACCATTCCACCACCTCCACCATAAGGCGGATGATCAACTTTTTGATGTTTATCAATTGAATAATTTCGAAAATTTATTATTTCTATTTCTAATTTATTTTTTTCAATTGCATTTTTAACAATTGAGAAATCTTTGATCCAATTTATACTATCTTCAAATAGTGTTAAAATTGTAATTTTAAACATCTATTTTTTAGAATTTTTTTCAGTCATGAATTTAGATCAAATTTTTTGTTTAGACAAAAATGATTTAACTGTATCAGTAGGTTGTGCACCATTTTTTAATCAATGAAGAATTTTATCTTCTTTTAGGTTTACGACACCTTTGAATGGTTCATATTGTCCTAATAATTCAATATAGTCACCATTTGCTTTTGCTCTTGAATCAGCAACTACAATACGATAGTATGGCATTTTGTTACGTCCCATACGTAGTAATCTAATTTTTACCAATTTTAAAATCTCCTAATAATTAAGTGTTAACAACATAATTATACATTAAAAAATTCAAGTGTTAACATATTTTAGTTAACAGATATTTCTATTTAAATCCACTATTAGAAAATGGATTTTTACCTAACATTAATTGTTTACCCATTTCAGCCATTTTATTTTTTCCAGTTTCTCATTGTTTTAATAATTTATTAAGTTCATCCATTTTCATTCCAGAACCTTTAATTACTCTAACTTTCCGATTTGGTTGTTTTTTAAATACTCTTGGGTCACGGCGTTCTTTTAATGTCATTGATGATAATAAAACTTTTCATTTTTTAATACTACCTTCTATTCCATCAATTTTTTCTTCATTAATATTACCCATTAAATTTGTCGGTAGCATTTTCATAATCCCGCCCAATGAACCAAATTTATTTAATTGTTCCATTTGACGCATCAAATCTTCTAAGTCCATTTTTCCACTTAGCATTCTTTGCATTGTATGTTTGATTTTGTTTTCATCCATTACTTCACTAGCTTTTTCTGCTAATGTCATAACATCACCAAAACCAAGGATTCTATCAGCAATTCTTTCTGGATAGAAAGTATCTAATGAACCAATTTTTTCACCATTCCCAATTAATTTAATTGGAACATTTAGCATACTTACTAATGATAGAATTGCTCCAGCTCTTGCATCTGAATCTAATTTTGTAATAATAATTCCTGTTAATTTTAATCTATTGTTGAATTCAACCGCTACATTCATAACATCTTGTCCACTCATTGCATCAACAACTAACAATATTTCATCTGGACTAATAGCTTTTTTAATTTCAATTAATTCTTCCATTAGTTCGTCATTAGTTTGCAAACGACCGGCAGTATCAACAATAATTAGATCATCATCTTTATATTTATCAATAGCATTTTTGACTATTTTTTCAGGTTTATTATTTGCTTCTTTATAAAAATCAACCCCAATTTCTTTTGATAATTGTTCAAGTTGATCAATTGCAGCAGGTCGATATATATCACAAGCTACTAATAATGGTTTTTTACCATTTTTATTTTTATATTGATTTGCTATTTTGGCACAAGTAGTAGTCTTTCCTGAACCTTGTAAACCCACAAGCATTATTTTGTTTACTTTTTTATTAACATTTATTTCTGCTTTGTTATTACCAAGAATTTGAATTAATTCATCTTTTATTGTTAATAATAAGAAATCACTTAGTTTTTGTCCAGGATCTAAAATGTGTCCAACAACTTTTGTTTTAATATCATTTATAAATTTTTTAACAACTAAAATATTGACATCAGAATCAAGTAATGCAATTCTAATTTCTCTAAGAATTTCACTAACATCTTCTTCTTTAATTGTTGAACCAATAATTTTTTTTGTTGTTTTCTTTAAAATAATATTTCCAATAAGATTATTGAAATTCATTATATTTCTCCATTAATTTTTATTTGTTGCTTAAAAATAGTTGCACAATATATCAAAACAAAATAATAAAGCAAGTTAATAGTTTTAAACCAAAATATAAACTAACTTTAATTCTTTGACTGTTAGTCAAATCATTGTAAATAATATCCATTTTTTTGATTTGATAAAAATATAAAAGAATCATAATAATTGTAATTACCATAAAAACAAAATCATACACAAGGTAATATATACTAAAAAGATTTGTTAACAATAATGAAAATGGCAGAATAAATATTAGTTGAAATACAAACATAATTGAAATTATAGTTCAAACAACATTTGCTAATTTTAAAGCAAAACGATCACTCATTAAGAAGTAACCAACACCACCAATAATTAAAAATATTATTCCAGTTATCCCAAGCATAGAATAAATAAAAATTGGATTATCTACTAATGTTACAAGTGGTGCAATCATTCCAGTGAATAGAATAATATCTATAATTCAATTTGCAATTATCAATGAATAACTTGCATTAAAAATATCTTTTGACCAAGCATAAGATAAATATATTAATAAGAATAAGAAAACAATTGAAAATATTGCTCCTACAATTGTGTACGTTTGAGTGTAAATTATCTCAACTGCATATTTTCTCATTAAATGACTATACAAAATTGATAATAAGCTAACAATTATGAATCCTAATGCAGCTCAAATCATCGATGTTAGCAAGCATCATGATCTATTTTGAATTTTTTTACTAGCACAATATTGATTTATATTATTTTCCATATTTTAATTAATATTATCATTTAAGACTTTCAACTAAATTATTTTTTTTGAATTTATATAACCCCAATAGATATATACATCCATATAGTAGAATTATAAATCCTAGAATTGTTAAAAAAGTTGGAATATTAAATGGAATTGCTACAAAAATATTGACATTAAATAATATGAAATTTTTAACTAATGAATTTAAAAGTAATAATATTGGATAAGAAATAATTGTTGACAAAATTAGACAAGGTGCAAAGATAGAAAAGAATATCATTGTATTAGTTTTTAAGCTATATCCTAATGTACTTAATATTGCAGATACTCTTGTAATTTGATTAATTACTAATGATGCAATAATTAGCATAATTAATGCACTTAGTGTAAATATTAAACAAATTGAAATAATTGCTATTTGATTAACTGTTTTTGATAATTCTTCATACATAATTTTTTGTTGATCTAATGAATCCACATTTTCATATGAATTTAAGAATCCTGATTTGCCATATTTAGTTGCAATAACATTGATAATTCTTTCAATAAATTGATCAAAATCATTAGTAGTTGTGTATTTATTGATGATATTAACAAAATCATTGTAGTTAATATCCAATGCATTTGCTAAATAATGTCTATTTAAATCATCTTTTGAAATAGAGTTTTTTATTAATTTATTTAACTCAATATTTGATTGTCATGTATCGAAACCTTGATATAGTCCGGATTGTGAATAAATGGATAATGTTGTACTTAAAAAACTAGGATCACTTTTATCAATATAAATACCATTAAATCCACCAAAACTATTGTATTGATTATTCATTCCTATTTTAAAGTTACTATCATTTGTAATGCTCGATGTGTTTGTGTTGTTTTCATAATCATCTTGAGTTGCTAGTCCAAGAATTTTCTGAGCATTTTTAATTGAACAATAAATTTGTGGACCATTACCTGTATTATTAATATCAATAATTCTTAATTTTATAGTTGGATTATCAATTAATTCTATTTCACTTAAATTAGTTTGTAGATCCAAACTTCTTATTGCAGAATTAGAATCCTTGTATTTATAACGATCTGTATGATTTTGTATTTTAACTTCAAAGACATCATTGATATTTAATTTGTATAAATTAGAAACATAATTATTAATAATTACATTGATTGTATTTGTTTCATCTATATCATTAATAAATAATTTTTCATTAATAATTTCATTAGAATTATTTTTTAAATTGATATATTTTGATTGATTAATAATACCAATTATTTGCATGTTGTTGTTGTTGTATGAGATGTCTACGTGAACATATGGCTCATCATTTTCATCTAATATAACAATGTTATTCATGATTTTATAAAAATTATCAAAATATATTAAATCATTGTATACACTCAAAATAAAATTTAAAAAATCTGTTTTAAATGTAAAAGGAAGAGCTTGCAATACTTTAGTAGAACTTGTTTTGTATGCATATTTATGTTGAATATAACTTAATTCATCAAATTTATCAAAGACATAATTGTTATTAAGATTTTGAATATTATTATCTTCAATAATTTCTTTTGTCATATAACTCAATAACATTGTTCTATATGTAATTAAATATTTGTTTTTGTTTTTACTGTGGTCAACTTTAAAAATTATCGTTTGATTATCATCACAAATAATTGGTTTTTCGTTTAATGCTTCTTGTGTAAATAGTTCTTGATGATATTTAATTTTTAAACGATCATTTCAATTTGTAGGAATTTCCTCTCCATTTTCTAAATTTAATTTTGCATAACTTTGATAAGCATTATTAATTAATGAAGCAAATGTATCTCAATTTTCTATAACATCATTGACATTACTAAATAAGTATGTGCCATTTTCATTGAATAATTCTGATGCATTTAAAACTCCAACTTCACTTGGATTAATTTCAACTAATTTACCATTGACTTTTAGATTAGTAGGCATTGATAATTTCCAATTTTTATAATTAGAATCATTAAAGTTTTGAATAACTCAATAAGTTGGAAATTCAATACAATTTTTATTATTTGCATTAATATTTGGTTGAATATATTTTAAATTTGATAATCTACTAAATCATGCTTGATTTAATGGTCTCATATCAACTAATAGTTTTTCTTTCAAATTAATTGATAATTTATTAGATTCATTTTGTTGGTTTTCAGGAGAAATTGATTTAAATACATCTCAAGGATTCACCCCTAAACTTCCAACACCAAAAAAATAGTTCAATAGTTCTTCTGTTTGTACTCTATTTTTCATATAGATAAGATTATTATTAAGTTCATCAGAATCACTCATAGTAGGAATGTGCAAACTTTGATAATTTCTAAATAATACACTATTTTTGTATGCATTATTTAAAAATGAATTATTTGAATAGTCAATGTTTTCAAAGGCGGGTTTACCGCTTTTATTTAAAGGTAATCTACCTAATTTATTTAGACTAATACCAAAATATTGTCCGCCTTGTGAACTCGGTGTTGCCATATCAATATTAAACTTTGAACGATTATTTTCCATTTCTAATTGATATGCGTTATTTAATTTATTTGTAATTCCAATACCAATATTCATTGAAACTATTGATAAAGTTGTTAAAGCAAAAATGAAAAACATTTTTGTCAATGAACTAAATGCAATTGATATTTGATATTTATATAGAACTTTTGTTCATCTAATTATTGGACTAAATGCAATATATATTTTGTTAGCTGACAATTCATCATTTATTTTTAGTAAATTTACTAAATTTTTCTTCATTGCAAAATATCCAACAATGAAATTTATAAGCATTAAGAATACTGTTGGGATGATTATCATAGCAATAAATCAACCAGCATCATACATAATGATTGGTGTTGGAATAAACCAATAATTGCTTAAAATTCCAAAAATTATAAACTCAAAATAATGACCTACTAATAATCCTAAAGGACAAGCAATTGCACAAATAAATGAACTTATAAATGCAATTGAAATAAGAATTTTATTTTTACTAAAACCATTTGCCAATAATATTGACAATGATAATTTGTTTTTACCAATGAAATTTTTACTAAAGATTACCATTGTAAAAATAACAAGAATCAAGACAAATGAGGCAATTACAATTGCAATTGAAATGAAAATATTAATTATTGATGTAATAAATTTTATACGAACACTGCTTGGCGTCATTTTATTGTTCAAATCATTATATCAATAAGCTGGTGTAACATTAGAAGGCCATGACATATTCTTTTTTGACAATTGATTTACTTTGCTTAAAATTTCGGTTTCTGATAATTTTCCTTCATATCTTGCTACTAAAAAGTTTTCATGTG
>CAJUTA010000013.1 GCA_910589685.1 uncultured Ureaplasma sp. | reverse complement strand
TTTTAAAGTTTTTAAATCAAATGTAGTTAGATTTGATTTTAATGACAAATCAACCATATTACTTTTCTTAATTAAATTATTGTTACGAGCAACTTCTATCGCATTGTAAACATTATCTTTTAATTTAAAGAAATTAACAAAATTGCTCATTGAATTTTCATCTAATAATTTGTAATCTTTATAGTTAATTCAATCTTCTAAATGAACTGATTCATATTTCTTAAATGGTAAGAATTTGTATGCCTCATCTGTTGTATGAGGAATAATTGGAGCAAGAACAATTAATAAGTTAAATAAAATTATATAAATTGTTGTTTGAATTTGTAAACGTCTAATTGAATCATTTGATCCACAGTAAATTTCATCTTTAATGATATCAAAATATCAAGTTGATAATTCATTTGTGAAATTATTAACTAGTTTAACAATTTCAGAAAAATTATATTTGTTATAACTCTCTTCTATTGATTTAAGAACTAAGTTTAAACGAGTCAGTATGTATTGATCTTCAAGAGCTAAGTCATCTTGTCAATCTTCTTTTTTAAAATCATTAATGATTGATAAAGAATATTTAAATAGTGTGTTTCTAATTCTTCGATAAACTTCTGCAACTTGTTTAATAATAGTATCACCAAAACGTTGATCATCACTATATTCACAACTTGCAACTCATAATCTAAATACATCTGCCCCATATGTATCAAACACTTTTAATGGATCAACAACATTTCCAATTGATTTGGACATTTTTAACCCTTTTTCATCAAGTGTAAATCCATGTTGAATGATTGTTTTATATGGAGATTTACCATTTTGAATTGTTCCTGTAATCAATGATGAGTTAAATCAACCACGATATTGGTCACTACCTTCTAAATAAACATCAGCAGGATAAGATAACTTTCATGTATTTTCAAATAATTGATGACTAGTACCGGAATCAAATCAAACATCCATAATGTCTTGTTCTTTTTTGAATTGTTGTCCTGATTTTAATTGTTCATCTAGTAAAAATTTTTCAACTGGTCAATCAAATCAAACATCAGTTCCATTTTTATCTAAGATATCAATAATATTTGCAATTAATTTTTCATCTAATATTGGTTCATCATTTGCATCAAAAATGATTGGAATTGGAACTCCTCAAATACGTTGACGACTAATACATCATTCAGAACGGTTTTTGATCATTTCAATCATTCGATTAACATTTTTCTGAAATGGGGACTTAACATCATTATTTAAAGTATTAATAATATCATTACTAATATTTTTTAAATTAACAAATCATTGTTTAGTTGACAAATAAATAACAGGTTTTTTTGTTCTTCAATCACAAGCAACACGGTGATTAATTTTTTCTAATTTAATTAAATTATTAGATTCCTTTAATCAGTTAATAATAATATCATTTGAATCTTGATAAAAAATTCCAATAAGTCTTTCATCATTAATTGTTTCATTAAATTTTCCAAATTTATCTATTGGTGAAAATGGAAAAATTCCATATTTTTTGCAAGCCAAATAGTCGTCTAAACCAAAATCTGGTGCATTATGAACTAATCCAGTTCCATCTTCATCACTAACATATTCAGCTAAAATAATTGGATTTATCTTATTTGTATAAATTGGATGAGTATATTTTAAATTTTCTAATTCTTTTCCTTCAATAGTTTTCAACAATTTAACTTGATTTTTATCAAATTCTAACTTATTGATAATTTCATCAAATATAGTCGAAGAAACTAAATATTTTTTATTTTCATATTCAAATAAAGTATATTTAAAATTCGGATTAACAGCAATTGCTAAATTTGATGGAACTGTTCAAGGTGTAGTTGTTCAAACTAATAAATTAACATCATCACCAATAAAAGAATTATCTAATAATTTAAATGATAAGTAAATTGAATTATCAATTGCATCTTTATATTCAATTTCGGCTTCTGCTAAAGCAGATTGTGATGATCAAGATCAATAAACAGGTTTTTTATCACGAAAAATTAAATTTTTCTTAACCATTATTAAAAACAAATTTAATTGATTTATTTCAAATTCGTGATCAAGAGTACGATAAATTTTTTCAAAATCACTAAGCGTTCCAATTCTTAAAAATTGTTTTTTTTGATTTTGAATTTGTTCTAGTGCATAATCATAACACTGTTTTCTTCTGAGTAGTGGTGAATCATTTTTTGCATCAGCGTTTTTTTTCAACATTGCTAATTCAATTGGTAAACCGTGTGTATCTCAACCAGGAATATAAGGAGCATAATAACCACTTAGATTTTTTTGTCTAACAATAATATCCTTTAAAGTTTTGTTTAAAGCATGTCCAATATGAATATTTCCGTTAGCATATGGTGGACCATCATGCAATAAAAATAATTGTTTATTTTTATTTTTTTCTAACACTTTTTGATAAAGTTTATTATTTAACCAATCTAACTGAATTTGTGGTTCTTTAATATTTAAATTACCTTTCATTTCAAAATCAGTTTTAGGCATCTTTAATGTTGATTTATAGTCCATAAATTACTCGTTTAATTTAATAAAATAATTATTTTAATTATAATATATTGATTTGCTTATTTGAATAAGTTAAAATAAAAATAAAATGAATAAAAATAGTAAATTTTCTAATAAATATTGTGATGAATATAGAAATAATTTCCTAACAGTTATTAATCTAACAAAACAATATAAGAAAAATATGAAGCCAGCAATAAACAATTTAAATTTTATTGTTGGACCTGGTGAATTTCATGCTTTTATTGGTGGTAATGGAGCAGGTAAGACTACTACAATTAAATCAATAATTGGTGCATATGCAAATTATATTGGAAAAATATATTTTTGTGGACATCTTAACACAACAATTGAAGCAAAAAGATTGATTGGTTATATTCCTGAGATTGCAAGATTTCCTGAAAACACATCAACAAGAAATTATCTTATTAATATGGCTTTATTAAGTGAAGTTAAAAGAAAAGATGTTAAAAAAATTGTTGATCAAATCTTAATTGATTTAAATATGCAAAATCTAGCAAAAAAATCACCTAATTCTTTTAGTAGTGGGCAAAAGAAAAAAATTTTATTAGCTCAAGCATTAATTCATGATCCAAAAATATTAATAATGGATGAGCCAGCTGCAAATTTAGACCCAAGAGCTCGAATTGAATTTTTTGAGACATTAAAGAAATTACAAAACAATGGTAAATCTATTTTTATTAGTTCACACATTCTAGATGAAATTGATAAATATGCAACTCATGCTACTATTCTTGATGGCGGAAAAGTTGTATTTAGCAAAAAATTAGATGAATATAGAAAATCAAAACAAAAATCACTTTATTTGAAATTTAAAAATAATAATTTAGCAAAAGAATGATTTAAAAAACAAAAAATTAATTTTGAAATTGATTCTGATCGAAATGTATTCATTATTAAATTACATAATATTAATAGTGAAGATTTGTTATCCAAACTTATTGAAAATAAAATTTGTCCAATATATTATGAAATTAATGCTGAAACATTGGAAGAAATATTCTATCACTATGTAATTAAAGGTAGTGTTCATACAATGAAAAATAATTAAATTTTATTTTTCTAAAATAAATGCATTTTCTCCTAACAATGCAATTGATTCAAGATATATTGTGCTATTTTTATTATTTATTATTTCTACTTCGTGTATTCCATATTCAAAATCATTATTTTGATAAATAATAGAACCATATTTATTTTTATTTGTTACAAGACTAATATTATCTAATAACATACCATCTACATAAACACTAAACTGTGTGGATAAATTTTCTAATAAAGTTCCAAATAATTTAAAACCATTACCTATAAATTTAAATTTGAGTTTTGCACTATCTGAGTTTGTAAATTTATAACTATTATTAAGAAATGAAATATTTTCATTTTGTTTAATAGTTTTTCATAAATCATCAAATTTTAGTTTATCTGATCAAATACTATATAAATTTGAAATTTTATTCAATGGACTAACTGTATCAATTTCAATTTTATTTTTATTATTTTCTAATTGAATTGTTAATGAGTTTGATCTAACATTTTTAAAAATATTTATAGTATTTGATTTAGATGATTTATTTTCAAAGTTGAATATACTTTGGATATATGATGAATTGTAAATTAATTGAGAATTATGGAAAATTTTCAAATTATTTGGAAAATAATTAGTACCATTACCATTCAAGAATAAAAACCCGTTAACATCATAATCATTTTGAAATTTTATATTAAAAGAAATTGATGATCTATTAATTGAAAAAATTTCATTTTGTCTAAGTAGTTTGTTGCATTCATCTTGAGATAAAGAATTACTTAAATTAGATGGAACAATTTTGTATTTAGTTTTATCAATAATGCTATCAAAATATTGATTTGGGCTGGCTAATACAGAATATTCTTGAAATCCATCAAAATTTATTCATCTTTTCTTATAAGAAAATTTATTAGATACAATTGGAGCAAATTGTTTAATTTGTTTTTTAAATTTTGTTAATTCTTTAACTGGAGAAATTAAATAATCAAATAAATTAATATATTTCCCATTTTCATCAAGTAAATAAAATTGCACACCACAATATTTATTTAATATATTAGACAAAATGATTTTAAAATAATGTATACTATTTTTATTTAAATTAAGATCACAAATAAATTGATAATTTGGACTATATTTTTCATTTATTTTTATTAGTGCTCCATCAAGATAAATTGCTGATTGAACATTCTTTTTTGCATACAATTTATATTTTCCAGTTTTTGGTGGAAGTAACTTAAATTCCATTTTTCACATTGTATTCATATTAAAATCAGAATGTTCATTAATATTACTAATTGATTCTATAGCATATGGACTAAATGAATCTAAACTTGAACTTGAAAGAAATTTTGATAATGAATCAGGTGTTTTATTAAATTTATATGCTGAAACAATTGGTGAATTTACAGCTTGTCTAATTTTTATTTTGAATTTATATTTTGGAACATATAAACTTGGTTTTCCTACAAAATCAGTCGGAATAACATCTAAATCAAATTCATCAATAATTCCTAAATTCTCCATTTTAGGCATATATGAAACTTTTTTACCATTTTGAACTAATATTGAACCATATTTACTTTTATTTGGTACTTTAATTGTGTATTTAAAATTACGGTTTGTAGATGCAATATAATTATCAAAATCAAAAGTATATTTTTGCAATGGCGGAATCTCAAATGCAGGTTGAACATCGTTTGTATATTCAAATTCTTCAGTTTCACTATTGTAAATATAAATACCTGCAGCATACAAACAACCAACAAAATCAATTCCAGGATATTTTCTTATTTCATTAATAATAGATTGTTGTTGAGCATTTGGTGTTTGTGTATTTGTTGGCCAATGAGCATTATTTCTATATGGAAAAGTACTAAAAGCGCAATCATAAAAATTTAATTTATTACGATCACAAATATTTTTTATTTGCAACATTTGGTCACCTTTATGATTTCTGATATCATCTTTTAATCATTCAAAATATCTTTTGGTTCCAATTTGAAATAAAATTGCACTATACAAGTTATATCAATTTACATTTCTAGTTAAATTTGTATATGAATTATTTAATCTTTCTCATCCTGATGGATTAGCTTGATTAACACCCGATAAATCGAATTGATTCCTACTTCTACCACTATCATCTAAAACAGATAGTGCTGCTCTAAGAACAATATTAGTTGGACCGTGATCATGCATTTGATTAAAACCAAAATTAAAATCATCATGTAAGTGATTATATTCATGCAAGAATGTTCAAATTCTTGTATCAAAATTTTCACCAAACATAAAACTTGGAATCTCTGAATATGGAACTGCAGTTCAGTAGCTACCAAATGTTAAACCACCATATCCGTTCAAATTATTTTCACCAGTTAATTTTCAACGTCTTAATCTGTTTGATTTTTCACAATTATCAAAATAACCACTTAATAATGCATATTGATAAAATTTTTCCATATTTACATATGGAAATTTTATGTTTTTAATATTTCAATTTACTAAATTATCTTTTTTGAAAAATGGTATCTCGGTACCTAAATAGTCTGAAACATAAGAAGAAATAGGAGCGGTTAATTTTCTATTTTCAATGTCCTTTATTTGTCTATTTCATTCATCAATTGTTGTTAAATTATGAACATAATGTAATTGTTCGATACCATTTTTTATTGTAAAGTTGATAATAGGAAAACTATTATTTTCAACAATTGGTTTATTAATAATCAACGATAATGATCCACCAAAAGGAGAACCAATTCTTAATATTCCATTTTGATCTAAATTTGAATTAACTGCAAATTTACTTGTCACAAAAGGATAATGGTTATTGATTTTGTTATATCTTAGCTCTAAAGAATAATTTTCATTAATTGAAAATGTTAAATTAGGTTGATTTTTTATTAAATCTAATGTTTGATTATCAAAACTAATTTCAATTACTTCTCCTGGCGGACAATACACACCTAATGGAATATAATTGATATATTTTGTGCTTAATCTAAAATTTTTTATAATAGACTTCGTGTCATCTAAAATAAAATTATTATAATCTGTTGAATGTTTAGCAATTGGATGACGCTTTAATGTTCCATTGTTTATTTGACCAATAATCCAATTTGAATCATTATATCGTGTTGCTCTTGGCAAATTACTATTTATTAAATTAACACCATCTTTGTTATATTTTTGAGTATTATCAACACCTTCAGAATAAATAATATTGTCCAAGCGATATGAACCATTTGGAAATAATTGTGTGTTATTAGAATTATTTAAATTTATTGTTAATTGATTAGCGTTTTTTCCGTTGTAATTAAATTTGTAAGTAGGTCATTTAAAATTATCACCAAAAACATTTTGTAATAAACTATCATAATAAGTTTTATTTGGAATTCTATCTTTATAACCCAAAATTTCTTCACTATACAAACTAGAAGAAGAAAACATGTTGTTGCAATTTTCATTTTTTGTTTGTATGGAATTAATATTTAAATTATTATTTTCTTTATTTACATTACTATTATTAATATTAATGGTGCATGATGAAACAATAGCTGTACTTGAAATTGCTAATCCACCAATAAATAAAGAACTAATAATTTTTTTTAATTTCATATATATTATTTTATTTTTATAATTTAAAAAAAATAAATTAATTTATATATATATATATATATA
>CAJUTA010000012.1 GCA_910589685.1 uncultured Ureaplasma sp. | reverse complement strand
GTAGTTTTGGCCCACTTTCACCAAGGCTGTTTAAGACGTCTGTGTCGATTGCAAACATAAAGTCACCAAGAACTGAAAGTCTTGTTTTTTCTAGATCAACAGTTTCAAGGTTCACACAGTTAGCGAATGCTTTGGTTAGAGCAGCGTTGTTTGAAACACCGTTTGGTAGCGGGTTGAAATTGGTTGATAAAATAATGAAATATATGAAAATCTATATTAATAAAAAAACAAATTATTTATTCATAAATAATTTGTTAAATAAAATATTAGAGTTTTTAAAAATTAATCAATTTCAAGACTTTTGAAAATTTCATCTAATTCTTTATCAGGAATAGTAATTTTTTGTTTTTCTTTTTGATTAGTTCTTAATGTGTTCTTTTTATCATTCAATTGATTTAAAGCAGTTTTGAACTTACTCAATGAATCACGTTGTTTGCGAATATTTTGTTTTTCTTTATTTAATTCTTCAAGACGTTTTTTGATTTCATTATTTTTCTTGATTTGTTCTTGAAGTTGTTCTTGAGTAATATCACCAGAAGTTTCCACTTTAACTTCTTCATTAACTTTATATAGGTCACGTAATAAGATATTTTCTTCTCTTTCAATCATTCTTTGAGTTTGCTTAATTTTAATTTTTTCTTGTTTCTTGATTTTGTTATTTTTTTTAATATTTTCAAAGTATTCTTTACTTAATGAAAATTTAAATTTAATTTTTGGGATTTTTGATAATCAATAATTAAATAATAATCCTAAACAAGCATATGTCATAAAAATAGTAAATAAAACAATTACTGCAATATATCCACCAACAAAGATTGATACTCCACTTGAAAATCATGAGGTTGGTGAGAATCAAAAACTTGAAGCACTTTGTAATTCTTCTGGTGTTGGATTTCAATTCTGTAATGCATAATAATTTTGTAAATTTGAATAATTAGGTGGAATAATAATAAAAATAGTAAGAATTATAAATGCAACTATAAAACTAATTAAAAATGAATAGTGAATTCAAGTTTGAATTAGTTTTTTATTTTCTTTTGCGTCAATATATTTTGCTTTAATATTATTTCAATTCACAATAAATGCAATAACAAATAATGTTATTGTAATCAAAATTAATAAGAATGCTACTCAACCAGCAGGAGCAAAAATAACTATATATGAACTTAAATTAGAGCTAAATTTAACAGCATACATTGCATTTGTATAGACAAAAGATGTTGTCGAGTATGCTGGGTTATTTGGCATGATAGCCATCACTAATAAAAAGATTGTTGCAAAAATAATTAAACAAAAACTTGCAAATCATAATTTTGAATTATTGTTTTTGCAAAAATTTCAAAATTTATTGTTTATTTTATTAAGATCTTTTTCTTGTTTTTGCATATTAAAAATGATTCCATTGCTTATTTTTTCATCAACAAGTTTATACCATCCATCTCTAATGGTTTAGATATATTATATACATATAAGATTGACGGTGCAATATCTTGTAATCTTCCTGTCATTTGTTTTAGTTCAAATTCATTCGATAAAACAAATAAAGGAACTTTCGCAATACTATGTGTTTTAACAATATTACCAATATTATCGACCATTAAATCTGCATTTCCATGGTCTGAAGTAATAAAGAGAACACCATCATGCTTATCTACTAAATTATATAATATTTGACATTGGTTATCTAAAACTTTTATTGCTTGTTTTGTTGCTTCAAAGTTTCCAGTATGTCCAACCATATCAGCATTTGCATAATTAACAACTATAAAATCATATTTGCTGATTAACTCTTCAATTTTATTTGTAATTTCATTTGCTGACATTTCTGGTTTTAGATCATAAGTTTGAACTTTTTTTGATGGAATCAAAACAAAATCTTGATTATTATAATTTTTGGAATTTCCAGCATTAAAGAAAAATGTTACATGAGCATATTTTTCTGTTTCAGCAATATTTAGTTGCTTAATATTATTTTCAGATAAGACTTTACCTAAATTTTTTGTAATTTTTTGACTATTAATTATTCAAGCATCAATTGGTGTATTTACATGCTCACAAATACTAACAACATAGTTTGATGTAAATCTATTTGGAGTATATTCAAATATATTATTTTCTTTATAAAAATGAATTATTTGTTTAATTCGATCAGTTCGATAATTCATAAAAATAATTGCATCATTATCTTGGATTTTATAATAATCATCAGTTTTGAAACTTGTTGGCTGAATAAATTCATCATCATGGTTTAATAATTTTTCATTTTCTAAATAATCTTCAATTGATAATTTTGAATCTTTTTGAGATTGCATTGCTTGATAGAACATTTCAGTACGATCAAAATTTTTATCACGGTCCATTGCATAGTATCGTCCACCAATACTTATTATTTTTGTTGTATCAATTAATTTTTCTTTCAATTTTTTTAAATCATTTTTGAAAACATATGAAGAAGTATCTCGACCATCAGAAATTAAATGAAGTGAAATGCTTTTATTATGTTTTTGAAAAAAATTAATTAATTCATCGAAATGATTAGAATTTGAATGAACTTCTCCATGAGAGTACATTCCACAAATATGAATTGGCCGATTCGATTTTAGGCATTTTTTGACTCATTCTTGTTTCAATAAGTAATCATCAAATTTATTTTCATTAACTAAATTATTAAAAATTTGGTTTATTCCTAAAATAGTTTGACCACTTCCAATTGTCATGTGTCCTATTTCTGAATTGCCAAATTGTGATTTTTTTAGTCCAACTAATTCTTCGGATGCATCTAATTTAGCAAATTTATTTTCTTTTAATAATTTTGAAAAAAAATTTGTATTTGCTGCATAGATTGCGTTTGTTTTGTCATCTTCTTGACCAATACCAAAACCATCTAAAATTGCTAAAATAACTTTTTTCATTATTTTCTCATTTCAATAATATTTTCTATTTTTTTATAGTCTAAACATTCTTTTCCAATTAATACACCATCAATTGATTCTTGTTCTAAAAATATTTTGCAATTTTCAGTATTTACACTACCACCATAAACAATCTCAAATGAATAATCTAAAATAGTTTTTAAATTATGTTTTAATAAGTATATAATTTCATTTGCAACATCAGGCTTCATTGCATTATTAGTTCCAATTGATGCAATTGGTTCATAGGCTAAAATGATATTTTTAAAATTTTCTTTATTTATCTTTCTTAATACTAGTTGCAATTGTTCTACTAAAAAATTAACTAATAATTTGTTATTTTCAAAGTTAATTTCATTTCCAAAACATAAAACAATTTTGAGATTTGAATTTATTGCTTTTTCAATTTTTTCACTTAAAGATTTTATTGTTTCATTGAAATATTTAAATTCTTCTGAATGTCCTAAAAGAATTCAATTAATATTTTCTGCTTTAATTTGTTCAATTGCTACACTAGAAGTAAAAGAACCTAAACCAAATTGGCTACCAGATTGAATTCCGATTTCAATCTCATTGAACATTTCGCTCATTTTTAATGTATAAAAACTATTTAGAAAAAATATACAACGATTCAAATCAACATTATTATTAATTTTTCAATTTGATATTTCATTAAAATATAAAATTAATTCATTTTTTGTTTTATTTGTTTTTAAATTATTAAAAATGTATTTCATTATAAACCTAAATATTTCTTCATTTTTTCAACAATCTCTGTTGATTCTTTCATTAATTGATTAGTATATTCAAGATCAAATACCAATTTATCATTAGTTGGATATAAATTTGTATAAATTTTGAATTTTGGTTCAGTTCCTGAAATTCTAAATTTAACTCATGAGTCATTTTCAAATAAATAATCAATTGATCCAGCTTTTTCATTGTAGAATTTTTTAACTATTTTTCTTTTACCAATGATAGTTAAATTATTTTTTTGTAATTTTTTGAAAACAGAATCCGCAATTTCTTTTCAATTATGACCCAAGATTTTAATTGATGTAGTTTCACCATATCAATGTCCAAATGTTGGAAAAATTTCTTTTTCCAATATATCAATATAATCCATTGATTTAGTTAAATAGTTATATGCAATTTCTAATACTAAAGCTGCAGTTTGGAAAGAGTCTTTGTCTCTATTTATAGTGCTTGGTAATGCACCAATAGCTTCTTCAAACCCATTAATATACAAATCATTTTTTGATAATTTATTTATTTCATCTCCAATTCATTTAAAACCAGTTGGTGTTCTAATAATTTTTGCATCCCATTTTTTTCCAATTCGATCAATTAAATTATTAGAAATATATGTGCTAATGATAACGGGAGTTTTATTAGTTTTCTTTAATTGAGTTAATTTGTAGTATGTTTCTATAATTCCTGCTTGATTACCATTAATAAAGATCCAATCATTATCTTTTTTAATAGCAATTGCTAAACGATCAGCATCAGGATCAGATGCTAGAACAATGTTTATATTCAAAGTATCAGCCAATGTAATTGCACGATCTAATGAAATTGGATCTTCTGGATTGCAATTCAATGCATTTTCAAAATTATGATCTGGATAATTTTGACTTGGAACATCAACACATACATATCCTAATTTATTAAGAAATTTTGACATGTAGTAGGATGCTGTTCCATGCATTGACGAATAAACTACTTGCAAATTTTTATCAATTAATTTAGTGTTTGGTAATGATCTAATTACATCATCAAAATATTCATCTATAAATTTTTTATTAACAGTTTCATATTTGTAGTCTAAATTAATTTTATTGTTTAAAGCATCTTTTCATGAAGGCAAATTTTCTACAATTTGATTTACCTCATATGGCAAAATTTGTGAACCAGTTTCGTTATAACATTTGAATCCATTATATTCTTTTGGATTATGACTAGCAGTAATATTAATTCCACCATCAAGCTCCATTTTACTAATTAGATATGAGGCGATTGGAGTTGGTAATAATTCATTATTTTCCACTATAATTGGAGTAATTCCATTTTCATATAATGTTGATCCGACAACGTCAGTATAAAACATTCCATTGTAGCGATTATCATGAGTTACAAGTACTTTAAGATTTTTATTAGGAAATTTATTTTTTAAAAATTTAGCATATCCAATTGCTAATTGTTTGTATGTTTTTTCATTTAAATAATGATTCCCAGGCCCAATTTTTGCTCTGTATCCAGCTGTTCCAAATTGAATTGGCTTTAATGAAAATGCTACTGAACATTCATCATCTGACATTTCTTCCATAATTTTTTTATATGAATTAGATATATCTTGGTTTTCTAATCAAGCATAATATATTTCGTTTCTCATACTAACATTCCTAATCTAATTGAAATATTAAATTATAATACTATAAATAAAAAATCTTACACAAAAATATGTAAGATTAAATATTATAAAAATAGTTAATTATTATAAATAAGTTTATTTTTTTGCTTTAATTTCAACATGACTTGTTGATTTACGACATGTATTACAAAATTTATTTAATGTCATTTTTTCTGGATTGTTTTTTGCATTTTTCTTAGTTAAATAATTGATATTTTTACAATCAGAACATTGCATTCTAATACCACGTTTTACAGCCATAAAAATTACCTCATTTACAAAAATATGTTAATAACAATACATATTATATATTAAGTTTTGTATTTTATCTATTTATAAAGATAAAAATATCAATAAAATATTAACATTAGTAAATATTAGAGGTATAACATTGTGTTTACACGTAAGCAAACTAAACAAGTGAAATTTAATGATGTTATGATTGGTGGACAAAATAATGTAGTTATCCAATCAATGACAAATACTAAAACTGCTGATTTAGATAAGACATTAAAACAAATTTCTGATTTAAAAGATGCAGGTTGTGAGGTTGTTAGAGTTGCTGTTCTTGATGATAATGATGCAAATTCATTAAATATACTTGTTCAAAAAAGTTCACTACCTTTAATTGCAGATATTCATTTTAATTTTGAATATGCTATCATTGCCATTAAATCGGGAATTAAAAAAATTCGTTTAAATCCTGGAAATTTAGAAGATCCAAATAAATTAAAAATTATTTGTGAATATGCAAATAAGTATAATGTTGTAATTCGTGTAGGTGTCAATAGTGGTTCATTGCCAAGATCAATTGTAAATTTATATGATGATCAAGCAACTCAATTAGTGGAATCAGCAAAATATTATATTAAATTGTTAAATGAAAATAATTTTAATAATATAGTAGTTTCTTTAAAATCAAGTGATCCACTTGTAACTTTGAAAGCATACCAAATTGCAAGTAATGAATTTAATTATCCTCTACATCTTGGTGTAACAGAAGCTGGTGTATTAGAAGATGCAATACTTAAATCGACTGCTGGTTTAGCACCATTGCTTATTCAAGGAATTGGCGACACAATTAGAATATCAATTACTGATAATCCAGTTAAAGAAGTTTATATTGCTCGAAAATTACTTAATGTTTTAAAAATTCGTTCAGACATGGTTGATGTAATTAGTTGTCCAACATGTGGAAGATTAAATTATGATATGTTTCCTATTGTTGATGAAATTAAAAAATATACTAAAAATATTAATAAAAAAATTACTATTTCAATTCTTGGATGTATTGTTAATGGAATCGGAGAAGGTAAAGAAGCTGATATTGGATTGGCAGGTAGTTTAGATAAAGTCATCTTATTTAAAAAAGGTAAAATTTATAAAACAATTCCATCAAAAAATGCTTTAGATGAACTAAAGCATTTAATTGATGATTATTTAAAAGAAATTAATTAATTCTATTATCAATTTTATTTTTTAATAATTGTACAAATGAATCAAAATCTACAGTAATTGATTCTTCTTTTCCATATTCACGATATGTAATTAAACTAGAATTTTTAACTTCATTATCTCCAATGACAATTTGATATAAAACTTTTGAAGTTTGTGCTTCACGAATTCGTTTTGAGAGTCTTTCTTCTCGATTATCAAGACTAACTCTAAAACCTAGATTATTTAATTTTTCATATAGATTTTGTGCTGTTTGTAAATGGAATTCATTGTTGACAGGAAGAATAATTATTTGATGCGGTGCTAATCAAAGTGGCAATATTCCTTTTGTTTGCTCTAACAAAATTGCTAAATAACGCTCATATGTACCAATTACACCTAAATGAATCATTACAGGCTTTGATTTTTCTCCATTACTATCACGATATTCCAATTGAAATCTTTCTGGTAATAAAAAGTCTAGTTGAATAGTCGATACAGTTACAATATGTCCTAAAGCGGTTTTTATTTGAAAATCAATTTTAGGTCCATAGAATGCTGCTTCACCAACCATTTCAACATATTCAATTCCATTATCAGATAATGCTTGTTTTAATTGCGTTTCTGCAAAATTTCACATCTTATCATCATTATGATATTTTTCCTTATCATTAACATCTCGTAATGATAAATCAACTCTTCAAATTTTTGATCCTAAACCATTATGTGCATCTTTAATCATTTGATAACAATTTGCAACTTCATCTTTAATTTGATCTAAACGACAGAATATATGAGTATCTTCTAAAATCATCTCTCTTACACGTTCAAAACCTGTTAATCCACCAGAAGATTCATAACGGTGTAAGTTTGAATGTTCGCATAATCTTATAGGTAATTCACGATATGAATGTAAATCATTTTGATAGACCAAAATATGATGTGGACATGTCATTGGTCTTAAAACTAATTGTTCATTATCAATGTCCATAGCTGGAAACATTGAATCTTTATAGTGATCTCAATGTCCACTAGTTTTGTATAAATCTACAGAACCTAGAACTGGAGTCATAACTGGTTCAAATCCGTATTTATGTTGTAATTCATTAATGTACTTTTGAATTTGATATTTTATTTTTGTTCCATTTGGTAATCAAATTGGTAAACCTTGTCCAGCCAATGGATTAAAAGTAAAAATTTTTAAATCCTTTCCAATTTTACGATGATCACGTTGTTTACGATCTTCAAGAATTGTCATATATTCTTTAAGATCATTTTCATTATCAAAAGCAATTCCATAAATACGATAAAGTTGGTCATTTTTGCTATCACCACGTCAGTAGCTTCCACCAACATTTAAAAGTTTAAAAGCTTTAATTTTGCTTGTTCTTTCAACATGTGGTCCACAACATAAATCTTTAAATTCACCAGATTGGTAAAATGAAATTTCTTCATTTTCAGGAATTCCATTAATGATTTCTGTTTTATATGGATTATTTTTGTAATAATCTAATGCTTCTTGTTTGCTACAAATACTTTTTTCAAATGTCGCACCACTTGCAATGATTTTTTTCATTTGTTTTTCAATTTTAGCAAAATCATCAATTGAGATTTCTCCATCAATGCTAAAGTCATAGTAAAAACCTTCATCAATTGCAGGTCCAATAGCAAGTTTAACATTTGTATATAATTTTTCCAAACTAGCAGCTAAAACATGAGCTGCACTATGGTTTAAAGTTTTATCAATTTTCATTTTTATAACCTATAAATTATAAATAATTTAATATTATTTTTTATTATCCAACATTTTTATAACAATTTCGGCAGTAATTTTTGGATTTGCTTGCGATTTAGTCTCTTTCATTACATTACCAATAATGAATTTTTGAACTTTTTCTGGTCGAGATTGATATTCATTAATAATTTCTGGATTTGTATCCATAATACTTTTAATTAAATTAGTTAGATAATCAACATCTTTAATTTGTTCAAATCCTAATTCAATAATTAATTCTTTAACTTTAGATTTTTCATTAAATATTTTTTCAAAAATAATTTTTGCTTGTTTGCCATTAATCTCTTGGTTAACTAACAAATCAAGCATAATTGTGAATTCATGAATAAATTCATTATCTAATTGACTAATTTGTAAATTATTTTTATTTAATAGTCCACTTAATTCAACCGTTATTCAATTAAAACAAATATTAGGTTCATTTATCTGATTATTAATTTTTTCGAATAATTTGTATAAATCATAATTATTGATTAATAAATTAATATTATTTTTATTAAAACCTAACTGAATTAATTCATCAATAATTTCATCTAAATCTTTATTTTTTTCTTGTTTGATTTTTTCAAATTCATCATTTGTTAAAGAAATTATTGGAATATTAATATCATTAAAATAAAAGTAGTTTACAGCATCAGTTTTTTCTCTCATAAAAACCGTTGTGTTTGTTGCTTCATCAAATCTTCTTGTTTCTTGACTAACGGATTCATTATTTAATAAAATTTTAATTTGACGATCGATTTCATATTCAATTGCTTTTACAACGTTATTAATTGAATTAATATTTTTTATTTCAACTTTTTTATTTAGTTCTTTTTGTCCAATTGGTCTAACTGAAACATTAATATCCGCTCGCATAGAACCATCTTCTAATTTTGCATCAGAAATATTATTAAACTTTAATATCTGAATTAGTTTTCTTAAATACTCTGCTGCTTGTTGACTTGATCTAATTTTTGGTTTCGTGACTATTTCAATTAATGGACAACCAGATCGATTATAATCCAAGAGAATTTCATTACTAGAAATAATTTGTTTTGCTGTATCTTCTTCTAAATGAAATCTTTCAATTTCAATTGGAATTTTTTCTTCATTAATGTCAACAACTAATTTTCCATTTTTACCAATTGGAAAATATTGTTGAGTAATTTGAAATCCTTTTGGTAAATCTAAATAAAAATAATTTTTTCGATCAAATTGAATTCTTTTTCAATTAATTTCTGAATTAAGTGCTAATCCCAATCAAATTGCCTTTTTAATAGCATTTGGATTTGGTGTAGGTAATATTCCAGGTAAACCTAAATCAATTTCATTAATTGCAGTATTTGGTGATAGATGATGACTATTAATTGAATAAGAAAACATTTTTGTTTTTGTATTCAAAACAATATGTGTTTCTATTCCAATAATAACTTCAAAATTATTTATCATAATAGCCATTTTCCTTAATCATTTTTTCAATTGAATAACCTAAATCTAATACAGATTGATCATTCAAATATTTCCCCATAATATTAATACCAAAATGTAGTTTGCTGTCAAAATGTGTTATTGGAATTGTTAATGATGGCAAATGAGCAAAGTTTGCTAATAACAATGCATCATCACAAAAATTTCCACTTTGTTTTCCGGATAAGACATCTTCTAATAGAGGTGCAAATTCAGATGCAGAAGGGATAATTAAATAATCATATTCATTTAATATTTTATTCATTTTATTTGTGATGATATTACGAATTTTTAAACTATTATGATAAATTACATCAAATTTTTCTTCACCAAATAATTTTGCAAAAGCAAGATAACGTTGTTTAACTTCGTTTGTGAAGTTGCTACGAATATTTAACATTAAATCTTCATAGTTTTTATAATTAATATTTTTCCCAGCAAATGTAATACCGTTTAGATTCATTCTATTGCTGGCCGCCTCTAAAAAACTTATTGTTTTATAAAGCGGCAATAATGAATTTAAAAGTTCATCACCAAACTCAATTTCAACGACTTCATATTTTTTCTTTACATCATTAATGAATGAATCAAAAATTTGTTTAACTGAATAATTCATTCCTTTATTAACATCACTAAAAATAACAATTTTTGCTTTGTCAATTATTTTTAAATTTTTTTCAAATTGGTATTTTTTTTCTTTATTAGTTTTTAAATCTTTTTCATCAAATCCAGAAATTAAATCCAATCCAATAGCACAATCTTGCACATTATTAGATATTATCCCAACATGGTCTAAACTACATGCATATGGTGTTACTCCATAGCAACTTACAATTCCAAAAGATGGCTTAAAACCTGTTGTGCCACTAAATGAACATGGATGACGTATTGAGTCACCAGTATCGGTTCCGATAGAAATATCACAATAACCTAATTTAACAGCTGCTGTACTTCCTGATGATGATCCACCAACTATTCTTGTTGGATCACTTGGGTTTTTTATAATTCCAAATCCAGAAGATGTACCAGTTCCTCCTT
>CAJUTA010000011.1 GCA_910589685.1 uncultured Ureaplasma sp. | reverse complement strand
TTTACTTTAGCTGATCATATGGCTTTTGCCATTAAAAGATTTAAAGAACAGATGAATTTAAAGCTTCCGATTCTTCATGATATTCAATATTTATTCGAACAGGAAATGGAAATCGGGAAATATGCGTGTGCACTAATCAAACAAGAAATGAACGTTGATCTTCCAAAAGAAGAAGCGGCTTATATTGCTTTGCATATCATCAACGCAGAATCTATGAATAAAAATAACAAATTAGAGAAATTGGATGATGAACTTATTGATGAAATTACAGTAATGATTGAACATGAATTTGAAATTGAAATTGATGGACAAGATGGTTACCAAGCAATTGAAGTAATAACTACATATCTAAAAGATAAATCAATTATTTAACTATGAAAAATCATAATTATTATATAAATGCAATTAGATCAGCTGGATTGCAAGCGATTTTGCAAGCAGGTCAAGGACACCCAGGAATGGTTGTTTCTTCTGCGCCAATAAATTATTCATTATTTATAAAACATTTCAATATGACATTTGAAGATTCAAAATGAGTCAATCGTGATCGTTTTGTTCTTTCTGCTGGACATGGGTCAATGAGTTGATATCCAATACTTTATTTTTCTAAATTAATTGATGAAAATAAGTTTAAAAATTTTCGTCAAAAAATCAGTGGATTATCAGGTCATCCAGAGACAAGCAATTGCGAATATGTTGATGCAACTACTGGTCCACTTGGACAAGGTATAAGTAATGGTGTTGGTATGGCCATTGCTGAAGCATATCTTCGAAAAACATATAGTAAATTACCAGGATTAATTGATCATTACACATATGTTGTTGTAGGCGATGGTGATTTGCAAGAAGGCATCTGTTATGAATCAATGAGTCTAGCTGGAAAATTAAAATTGAATAAATTAATTGTTTTACATGATTCAAATAAATTTCAACTTGAATCTTCAGTTGGAGAAGTTAATTCTGAAGATTTAAAACAAAGAATGATATCAATGAATTGAAATTACATATCATGTAATAATGACTTTTTTTCAATTGATGATGCAATAAATTTAGCCAAAAATTCTAAATCTCCCACTTTTATTGAAGTAAACACAATAATTGGCGAAGGTCTTCCGCAAGCTAATTCTAGTAATGCACATGGATTTGCATTACAAAAAAATGACTATGAATATTTTGAGAAGAATTTCAATTGTGAATTTTATAATTGAAATTTTGATCAAAGTATTTATGATTATTTTCATAAAAATGTTGTTCTTCGTGGACAAAAAAAATATGAAGAATGAAAAGAATTAATCAAAAAATATCAAGAAGAAGATCCAAAAACATTAAATGAATTTTTGAAACAAGTTTTTGATTTTAAAATTGATATAAAAAATCTTATTAGTTTGGAAAAATTACCAAAAAATAAAGCAACTCGTGTAGTTGCTGGTAGTATCTTGCAGCAAATATCTGAAGAATATCCTGATATTGCTAAAAAAATCTTGGTTTTGTCACCTGATATTTCAAAATCAACAAATATATCAATTAATAAAAAATTATTTAATGATGATCATAAAAACAATATGATTCTTGCCGGAATAAGAGAATTTGGGATGTGTGGAATTCAAAATGGAATTCAATTACATGGTGGATTAAAATCATTATCTAGCTCATTCTTATCATTTTTTGATTATATGAAACCTGCAGTTAGACTTGCATCAATAAATGAAATAAACCCAATATATTTTTTCACACATGATAGTATTGCGATTGGTTCTGATGGGCCAACACATCAACCAATCGAGCAATTAGCAACTTTAAGAACAATTCCACATTTACAAACAATTCGTCCTTGTGATGAAAAAGAAACTCTTGCAGGATTTATCCAAGCATTTGATACAAATAAAAATCCAACAGCTTTAATACTGAGTCGTCAAAATCTTGAATCATTATCAGAAACTAACATTGATCTAACAATTAATCAGGGTGGTTACAAAATTAGAAGTATTGGTGATAATCAATCTAAAATTATATTTTTAGCAAGTGGCTCAGAAGTGATGCTTGCTTTACAAACATCTAAATATTTATTTGAACAATTTAAAATTTCAAGCGAAATTTGAAGTATACCTAATTTAAATAAATTTATTGAAACAAATTCAATTAATCCGTTATTTGATAAAAATAGTAATTTAATATCAATTGAAGCAAGTAATGATCCAACATGATATAAACTTGCACAAATATTAAAAATTAGTAATTATTTAAATATTGGTATTAATGAATTTGGATATTCTATTGATGGAGATAATAATTACCACTTACTTGGAATGCATTACTTATCAATATCAAATAAAGTTATTAATTTCTTTTTTAAAGATAATCAAAAAATGAACAATGAAATTAAAAAACAAAATGATGAATTCATCAAAACATTGGAAGGAAAAATTAAATAAATATGACAAGTAAAGAATTAGCTTTATTTTTAGATTCAACAATTTTGAAAGATGATGCAACGAAAGAAGAAATTAACCAACTATGTGTTGATGCAAAAAAATATGGTTTCAAATCTGTTTGTATTAATCCATATTATATTGAATATGCAAAATCAATTTTAGAAGGTTCAAATGTTTTGGTTTGTACTGTAATTGGTTTCCCATTAGGAATGAATACTTTAGAAACTAAACTTTATGAAACTAAAAATGCTATTTCATTAGGTGCTGATGAAATTGATATGGTAATTAATGTTGCAAATTTAAAATCTTTAGATTTAGAAAAATGTGTTCATGAAATTAATGCTATTAAAAAAGAATGTGGCTCAAAAATTTTAAAAGTTATTGTTGAAACGTGTCAATTATCTTTAAAACAAAGAGAATTTGCTTGTAATGTTGTTGCTAAATCAAATGCAGATTTTATTAAAACATCAACTGGATTCATTGGAAGTGGAGCAAATTTAGATGATATTAAATTGTGAAAAACGATTTTAAATGGAAAGAAATTAATCAAAGCCGCAGGTGGTATTCGTGATTTGCAAACTTGTCTAGATTTTATTAAAGCAGGTTCTGATCGAATTGGAACATCAAATGCAAAAGCAATTATAGAAGGTATAAATAATGAATCAAATATTGAAAGCAAACAACAAAATAATTAAAAAAATATTTGATCCTCAAATAACTATTTTTCAAAAAACTTTAAAAAATAATTACAATCTAAACAATTTTATAAATCTTTCTAGCATTGACTTTACAAAAAATTTAGTTGAATTTTCAAATTATTTAATTTATTTTAGTTACTATGAAAAAATAATTAATCAAAATGAACAATTTAATTTGAAATATCAAGAGATTTTAAAGTCTATTTGATTGTTATCACTTGCTATTTTAAATAATTACACAAACAACATTTTTAGAAATGATTTTGTTGGAAAGCATAATCCATTTTTGGTATCTAATAAGTATGATGTTGGTGATGAATATTTTAATTCTTTGAAAGCATCAAGTAACAACATTTTTTCATATACATATTATTTGCATGAAATGCTTGATATTAATATACCAATACAATCGTTTTATGATTTAGTTGTGGATGTTATTATTTTGTTTATGATTAATAACAATAATCATAATAGCAATGCAAGACGCTTTCTTTTCATTCCATTAAAATCAAAAAAATATAGCGAAAAAAATACAGCACTATATTTAAAAGTATTTAAAAATGTTCGAAATTATTTGCAAAAATATTTTCCAAATAATTTCAATGAATTAATATTATTGTTAAATACATTTCAATAATAATGATCGATTTAAATAAAATTATAGTTGATGAATTAAAGCAAATGTCTAAATTAGAATTAATTGAATTATCAAATGAAATTAGACATTTTTTGATTGCATTAGGAAAAGAAAAAGAAATTCATCTATCAAGCAATTTAGGAATTGTTGAATTAACAATTTCATTATTTTTGCAATTTGATTTTTTAAAAGACAAAATAATTTATGATACTGGTCATCAAACTTATGTACACAAAATTTTAACTAATCGAATAAATGAATTAAAAGAAATAAGAACAGATAAAACAACTGGTGGTTTAATGCAATTATCAAGTAATAAATATGATCATTATGCTCCTGGACATAGTGGAAATTCTCTTAGTGTATTGTGTGGGATGTATAATTGTAAAAATTATAATGTTTGTATTATTGGTGATTCTTCATTAAATAATGGTTTAATGTTTGAGGCGTTAAATTATTTAGGTGAACAAAAACTTAAAAAAACAATTATTATTCTTAATGATAATGAAATGAGCATCTCTAAATCAAAAGGTGCTTTAGCAATTCATTTAAACAATATAGATCATAAATCAAATTTATTTACTAATTTATCAATTCAATATTTAGGTCCAATTGATGGTCATGATATTAGTCAATTACTTGAATATCTTGATAAAGCAAAGAAATTATCTAAAGATGGTCCCATTTTACTTCATATAAAAACGACTAAGGGAAAAGGATACAAATTAGCAGAAATTGATAAGATTGGTGAATATCATTCATCATTAAATACATCATTAATGAGATTTGGTGATTGTGCTTATCAAAACTTAAAAAATAAATTAAAACTTGATAATGACTTATTTATTATTAATCCAGCAATGAATTTTGGAACAGGATTTACAAATTTATTGGGAAATAAAAATTATATTGATACAGGTATATGTGAATCTCATGCAATGAGTATTTCTTCAGGACTTGCACTAAGTAATAAAAAAGTGTTTGCTATTTTTTATTCAACTTTTTTACAACGTGCATACGATCAAATTATTCATGATTGTATTCGATTTAAAATTCATCTAACACTGTTAATTGATCGCGCTGATATTACTCCACACGAAGGTGATAGTCATCAAGGAATATTTGATGTTGGATATTTAAATTGTTTACCAAATATAAATATTTATGCACCAAGAAATTTTAATCAATTGAATTATCTGATTGACTATTCATACAAAAATAAAAATTATGGAATTGATGCAATTAGATATCCTACAAAACCATATTTAAATATTGAAATAATAGATAACAATTTATTTGAGTTAAATAAATTTGAATATTTGTTTGAAAATAATTCAAAAATATGTTTAATTACATACGGTCCATATACAAATGTAATATATGACTACTTTTCTACTAATAAAATTAATTGTAATATTGTTTCTACAATCAAAATTAATTATTTAAATGAAAATGAAATCATAAAACTATTTGATAAGTTTGAAAAAATTATTGTTTATGAAAGAATATATGGATCGCATGGATTGTATGACCAATTAATTAAGGCACTTATTAAATTAGAAAAATTTAAATCTAAAATTGAAATTCATTTAATG
>CAJUTA010000010.1 GCA_910589685.1 uncultured Ureaplasma sp. | reverse complement strand
TTCATTTTTAATATTTCAAGCTTCACGATAATATTTTAACAAGTATAATTTAGCTGCAATTTTTTCATAAATTGGATAAAGTCGGCTAATTTTATTAATAGCAGATTTAATAATTTCATCATAAACATCAGCTATTTTAATTCTGTTATAAAGTTTTATTTCAGTTGCATTTAATAGAGCATCAGCATATGATTGATTCATATCGCTTGCTCATAAACAAACTTTACGCATTTTTTCAACCGAATATGCTTCAATTCTTCCATCACGTTTGATTACTTCAATTTGCTTTGGATTAATTAAAACATTTTTTCTTTTGCAGTTGACTAATAACTCATTGTTTTCTTCTACTGCATCATTAATATAATATAGTGAATATTTATTGTTATTGCTCATATTTATTGCTTCAATCTTATTTATTATTTTGCGTTTCTATCTAGTAATTCTTTTAGCATTTGTTCAAGGTCATTATCACCATAATCCATTGACATATTACCAATATTGTAATTAATAGCAGTTGATTCTTGTTGAGCTGTATTGTCTTTGTTAATGTCCTTATACATATCAAATCAAGTTACAATATCAGTTTTTTGGATGTTATTGTAAAGACTATCCATTCCAATTCTTGACAATCTATTATTTGCGTAGTATTTAATAAAATCTTCAAATACTTGAATTGTTAATGAATGAATTGGCCCAAAACTTAATAAATATGATGCTCAATTTAATTCATCTTCAACAATTTCGTCAACAATTTGATGAACTGTATTTTTGTATCAATCACTTTTAAATAGTTCAACAAACCCTTCAGATTCATCTCTCATTAAATGTCTAATTAATCCACCAACAACTGCTACATGCATATCTTCATCAAAATTAATTAGTTTAATAATCTTTGTTACACCTTGGATCGCATCATTGTAATTATAGTTTATAGTATATGTAACTAAGAATGAGACATAAAATTTTAATCCTTCAAGAAAATAAATTCTAATTAATAATTCAAGAATATTTTTCTTTGTTTCTTCTTCAGATCAATCTTTATATTGACCTTGTAAGTACCCTTTCATTCTTGTATATGCATCAATTTCTTTATCAGTACGATGTTTAATTTCATCAATCATATAAATTTGATCAAAAATTTCAGTTGCATTACTGCTAAACATCTCTCTAATAATATGAGAGTAAGAAAGAGAATGAATTAATTCAAAAAATGCTTGTGTTTTAAATACAGCTTCTCATTCACTTGAAGTTACAAGTTCAGACATAATAGCATCAAGTCCACGATTTTGAGCTGAATCCATTAATGTTTGAAAAAGTAAATTTTTAATAACTACATTTTGTGCACTTTCTGGCAAATCTTTGAAATTTTCTCTATCAGAAATTAAACTAATTTCTTCTGGAGTTCAAAATGCTTGGCGCATATTGGCTTCAATTTGTTTTGCAAAAGGATATTTAACTAGATCATATCTTTGAAATCCATTGTATTTACCTAAAAATATCTTGATATCTTTTGGTTTAACATTTAGATTAAGTTCAACTAATTTATCCATAACTAACAACTTTCTTAACTAATACTTTCTTTATTCTTCATGAAATATTCTAAATCTCAAACAACACCATCTTCATAGTTCTTATATTTAGTAATATGTCGAGCAATCACTTTAGCGGCATCTTTTGCATTTTTCATTGCTATTCCATATTTAACATTATTTAGCATATGTATATCATTTTCACCATCGCCAAAAGTTATAATTCTATCTTTTGGGATCCCATAATATGATGATAAATAATTCACTCCCATTGACTTATCACCAAAAATTGTATTTATCTCAACAATATAACCACTAGATGGTAATTTAATCATTCTGACATTTAGACATGGAGAAACATTCTTAATGTGATAGATTATTTTATCAAAGTATTTAATGTTATCGTTGTCTAAATATAAAAACATTGCATATGGATCAGTATTTATATTAGAAGGTTCATTTTCAAGATTAATAATAGATGTGTCTTCTAAATCAATATGATAATATTTTGATAAATCTAGTTTTAAATCTTTTGTATGAATATTATTTAATTTATATGTTTTATTTTTACATTCTAAGAATGCATTATTTATGTATTTTTTGACTTTTTCTTGACTCAATATTTTTTGAGCAATATATTTACTAAACACTAAATCTATTGGATTGAATGTTGGATCACTTGGATTAGAAATGAATGATCCATTGTGATTAATAATTAAAGAATTTAAATTTAATTGATTGTAGATATCAATTGAACCCAGCAATGAACGTCCAGTTGCAATACAAAAAATATTTCCATCATTTACAACTTTTTTTATGACATCTATTGTTCTTTTGGATAATTTACCTTCACTATTTAGTAATGTTCCATCGAGATCACTTACTATTAAATATTTTTTATTATTTTCCATTTTGAACAACTCCTATATTTTTGTATAATTCTGTTAATTTTTGTTTTGCTACATCTTTTGCTTTCTTATTACCTTTATTTATAATTTCTATAATTTCTTCATATTTATAACTATTATATTTAGATTGAAAATTGATTAAAAAATGTTCAAGTAAATTTGCTAAATCTTTTTTAAATTCACCATAATTTTTACCAATATATTTTTCAACAATTTCATTTGGTTCAAGGTTTGTTAATCCCGAATAAATATTTATTAAATTAGTTATTTCTGGTTGTTTATCAACATCATAATTAATGATGTTTAAACAATCAGTTTTTGCAGACATTATTTTTTTTATAGATACATCAATTGGATCATTTAAAAAAATAACACCTTTTTTATTTATTGAAGATTTAGACATTTTTTTACTTGAATCTTGTAAATCTAATATCTTCCCTGTATTTTTAGAAATAAATACATTCGGAATTTTAAAGATATCATTTTTAAATTTTTTATTAACTCGATTTGCCAAAGTTTTAGTTAATTCAAGGTGTTGCTTTTGATCAATTCCAACAGGAACATAATCTGGAGAATATAGCAAAATATCAGCAGCCATTAAACATGGGTAAATTAAAAGACCAGTTGGTATTTTTTGTGTTCCGTTTTCTTCGTTTGCTAAGTTACTCGTTTTATCTTTGAATTGTGTCATTCTACTTAATTCTCCAATAGAAGTTTGACACATTAGAAAATAACCAAGTTCTGTATGTTCACAAATACTAGATTGTAAAAATAAAGTTACAATATTTGGATTTAATCCAAATGCAAGATATGTTTTAATCAAATTTAATGAATTATTATATAACCCATTACTATCAATATTTCCTGTTGTAATGGCATGCAAATCTGCTACAAAAATAAACATTTCATATTCATTTTGCATTTCCACAAATTGTTTAATAGAACCTAAATAATTTCCCAAAGTTAAATCATTTGTAGGTTGTATTCCACTTAATATTCTTTTCATAATATATATTTTAGTATATTTAGTTATTCATTAATTTTTATAGCAATTTTTTATTTAAAAAATATTATAAGTAAAATAATAATATGATTAGTAAAATTAAATTTTTTTCATTTTTAAATGAACATGAGCTTAACAAAATAAAGAATAAAATTTTAGATTCAAACCAAAATTTTATTGAGTCTAATGATCAATATGATTATTTAATTTGTATTGGTGGTGATGGTACAATACTTGAAGCAATGAAACAATATTGTAATGAAAAAATTAAAATTATTGGAGTAAATTTTGGTCATTTGGGTTTTTTAAGTAGTGAAATTAAAGATTGAAAAATTAATCTAGATTTAGATTTTGAATTCTATAATCTTTTAAAATTGAACATAGATGATAATGAATTATTTGCTATTAATGAATTAATTTTATTTTCAGAAAATAATCCAATTTCAATTGAATTATTAATCAATAATATATATTTTTATAATTACATAGGTAGCGGTTTTTTTGCTGCAACAAAATTTGGCTCAACTGGACTAAATAGATCAATGAATAATCCAATATTAGTTAACGAAAATCAATATATATTTAGTGAATATTATCCCGTTAAATCATCAAATAATAAATACTTAAATCAAGCATTGATTCTTTCAAATCAACAAATATTAAAATTGAATTTAAAAAATGAATTTGATCAATCTTTATTTGTTAAAATTGATGGAATTACTAATAAAATTAATAGTAAAACATTTAAAATAGAATTGATTAATTCAAATGCTAAAATTATTAGCTTATCACTAGAAAATCAATTACAAAAAATTTCAAAAAAATTAATTGGATAGTATTTATGAAAACTGAAACAAAAAATAAAATTTTGTATATTTCTACTTTTGGTATTGCTTATTTAATTGCCAACAAGAAAGCGAAAAATCATTCAAATAATAAGAACAATGAAATTAAAAAACCAACAGCTGAAAATTTTGAGTTGGATAAATTTATTGATTTATTTGGTGGGATAAATAATATTACAGATGCAATTGCAACAATATCAAGCTTGAAAATTGTTTGCAAACATCCAATTAATATTGATCAAAATATTTTTAAAAAAATGGGTGCAAAAGGTAGTGTAGTTTCACAAAATAAAACAACAATTTTATTTGGTGATATTAGTTACGATATAGCAACACAAATTAAATCTAGAATGGCAAATAAATAGGAGACATTGTGGTATTTCTTAAAAAATTTTATGCAGAAGGTTTTAAATCATTTGCTCGTCCATTAACATTAAATTTTAATAGCACAATGATTGGAGTTATTGGTCCAAATGGATCAGGTAAATCTAATATTGTTGATGGATTACGTTGAGCAATGGGTGAACAAAGTAACAAGACATTGCGTGGTAAAGAAAAAACAAATATGATATTTGTTGGTTCTAATGATATGAAAGAAGCAGATTATGCACTTGTTGAATTAACATTTGACAACTCTAATCATGTTTTGCATTCTGATTTAGACGAAGTGAGAATTTCTCGTAAACTAATTAGAAAAACTGGTGAGACAATTTATTCACTAAATGATCAACCATGTTTGTTAAAAGATATTAATAATATATTTATTGATTCAGGTTTAGGAAAAGGATCACTCGGAATCATCACTCAAGGTTCAGTTAATTGATTTGCTGAAGCAAAAGCTGAAGAACGTCGACAAATGTTTGAATCAGCAGCTGGAATTGGAAAATATATTAAGCAAAAAGAAGAAACTCTTCGTAATCTAGAAAAAGCCACAGATAATCTATCCCGTTTAGACCAATTTGAACGTACACTAAAACGTGAAATCAATGAATTAAGTAAACAAGTTGAAAAAGCAAAACTATATAATGAAAAATTAGAAAAACTTAAAAAATATGAAATAAGTGTATCAGTTCAAGATTATTTAACATGAGTTGATGAATTAAATGAACTTACAAGTAAAGTTGAATCTGCTAAGCAAAATTTAATTGATTATAAAAATGAAGTAAAATCTTCAAAAGAATTGAAAGACACGTGTCAATCCAAGTATTATGAAGTAGATACAAAAATTAAAACTTTAACTACAACAAAAGATGAATTATTTGAAAAAATAAATAATTTAACTTATAAAAAAACACGCTATATTTCTAGCCTTGAAAGTCAATTATCACAAGGAACAATTGAAGAGAGAAAACAATCATATTTATCTTTAATTTCAATTGAAGAAAATACAAGTAATTCTTTAAAAAAACAAATTGAAAATTATGAAAATATTCTTAATGATTGTGAATCTTGTAAAAAATTGGTTTCTGAAAAATTAGCATCATTAAAACAAGAATTTACAGATGCATCAAATGATTTTCAAAGTAAACAAAGAAAATATAATGAATTAAAAGCTAAATTTGAAAACAACACAAGTACTGATCGTGGAATTAGAGCTTTATTAAATGCAAGAGAAAGATTCCCAGGAATTATCAATACTATTGGCAATTTAATCAAAGTTTCTGAACGATATGAAATGGCAATTCAAACATCTTTAGGTAAATCTGTTAGTAATTTAGTAGTTGAAACAGATAAAGTAAGTATTGATGCATTAAAATTTTTAAAAGATAATCGTCTAGGACGTGCTACATTTTTGCCATTAAATACAATAAAACCAAAAGATGTTAGACAAGACACTTTGACAATTATGTCTAATTTACCAGGTTATATTGGTATAGCAAATGAGCTTATAAAATATGAAGAAAAATATCAAAATGCCATTTTAAATTTACTAGGTAATGTAATAATTGCAGATGATATTGAACATGCAAATTACATTTCTAAAATGATTAATGCAATTTATAAAATTATCACTTTAGATGGTGATGTTATTTTTGCATCCGGAGCCATTAGTGGTGGTCAAAAATTAGATACTCCTGCTTCAATTTTTAACTTAGAAGAAAAAATGAATCTTGCAAAAGAAGAGTATGATAGAGCTAATGAAAGATTTCTTAATGTTCGTGTTGAATATGAAAAATTAGAAATTGAAAATAGAGATTTAGAAGTTAAATCTCGTAATAATTCTGTTTCTTTATTAACTTCAAAAGAGCAATTATCCTCTTCTATGAATAAAATTTCTATGTATAAAGATGAATTGAATAATTTAGATAATTTGTCATCTGATACTAATAAATCAGAAGTTGTTATTCAAGATTTTGAAAATGAACTTAATGAATTAATTTCTATTCAAAATAAAACAATGTCTGAACTTAAAGAATTAGATGAAATTAAACAATCTACACATGATCAATTATCAAAATATTCAAGCATTTATGATGAATTTCAAAACAAGCTAAATACTTTGATTAATCAAAATACATCTAATGAAATAAAACTTAATAATACAAAAAATCATATTTCAAATGTGGAAGAACGTCTTTTGAATGCATATGGAATTACAATTCAAAATGCTATTGAAGAATACAATCAACCATTAGATATAACTTTAAATGAAGCTAGATTAATTATTAATTCTTTAGGTGCTGAAATTAAGGAATTGGGTAATATTAATTTTGCAGCTTTAGAAACCTTAAATGCTCGTGAAGAAGAACTTGCAAATATGGAACAAGAGCACAAAACTGCCAAACAAAATGTTGAGGATTTAATTAAATTAGTTAATACATTAGATTCTCAAGCAAAAAGTGATTTTGTTGGTGTAATAAAACGTGTTAATGAAATTATTCCAAATGTATTTAAATCATTATTTGGTGGTGGAAGTTGTGAAATTAAATTATCTGATCCAAGTAATGTTTTGGAATCAGGGATTGATGTTATTGTTCAATTACCAGGTAAAAAAGTTAGTAACCTAGTTTTATTATCAGGTGGAGAAAAGACATTAATTGCATTAGCTGTTTTATTTTCATTATTAAAGTCATCAAAATTCCCATTAGTATTGCTAGATGAAGCTGAAGCCGCGCTTGATCAAGCTAATGTTAGTACGTTTGCTAAATTAATAAAAGAATTTAGCGATTCATGCCAATTCATTGTTATTACTCACCGTACAGGTACAATGAAAATGTGTGATGTTTTATATGGTGCAATGATGAGAGTAAAAGGTGTAACTGATATCGTTAAAACTAGCTTTGAACAAATTAACACTAAGAAATCAGGTTTAGAAAATAATGGCTAATTTATTTAAAAAATTAATTAATAAATTTAAAAAAAGTAGTGATGATAAAGTTGTAGATGAATTATCAAAGAAAAATCTTGAGAATAGTTTTTTCAAATCAGGCACACAAGAAAAATTTGATAGTGGTTTAAGAAAATCATCTTCAAACTTGGACAATGCAATTAATGAGTTGACAAAAAAATATCATAAGGATGATTCTAGTTTTTATGATGAAGTTGAAGAAACTCTAATTTCATATGATATTGGTTATAGTGTTGCAAATAAAATTGTTGAATCTGTTCGTGATGAAGTTAGATATCAAAATGTTGATGATAAAGAATTAATTAAGGAAATTCTTTTAGACAAAATTATCACATATTATATTCAAGATTCTAATTTGTCGACACATATTAATCTATCACACGATAAAACAAATGTTGTACTTGTTATTGGAGCAAATGGAGTTGGTAAAACAACATCAATTGCAAAAATAACAAAGTATTTTGTAGATCTAAATAAAAAAGTTTTATTAGTTGCTGGAGATACATTTAGAGCTGGAGCTGTTGAACAACTAAAAGTTTGAGCATCGCGTCTAAATGTTGATATTGTTTTACCTAAAAAAGAGGGACAAGAAACAGCTTCTATTATTTATGAAGGACTTGAAAAAGGTTATAGAGAAAAATATGATCTTATTATTTGTGACACATCAGGCCGTTTACAAAATAAAATCAATTTAATGAATGAACTTAAAAAAGTTTATGATGTTATTCATAAATTTGATGAAACAGCTCCACACGAATCATTATTAGTAATTGATGCAACAACAGGTCAATCAGGATTATCTCAAGCAAAAATGTTTAATGAATCCGCAAAATTATCAGGAATAATTTTAACTAAAATGGATTCAACTTCTAAAGGAGGAATTGTTCTTGCTATTAAAGATATGTTTAATATTCCTGTTAAATTTATTGGTTTAGGAGAAGGCATTCAAGATTTACATGAATTCGATTTAGAAAAATTTGTAATTGGATTATTATCAAGTCTTAAATAATATGATAAATATTGATAAACATTTTTATCTAATTGATTTATTTGAATTGTATAAAGGTCTATTAACAGATAAACAATGTAGTTATTTTGAGTCTTCTTTTTTTATGGATAAGACTTTATCAGAAATAGCTGACGACAACAATGTTAGTAGAACTGCTATTCATAATGCAATTAAGAATATAGAATTAGAATTACTTAATTATGAAAAAATATTGAAACTTTATGAAAAAAAACAATGTCGTCTAAAGTTATATAATTTAATCAGCAATGATGATATTAAAAATAAATTAATCTTAATTGAAGAAAGTAAAGAAAATGAAAAGTAAAATTATTGAAAAAAATCCAATAAATTGGGAAAATGTTATCGAAATAGATGACATTGTTATGCAGCCTCAATTAATTGAATCACACCGTAATAAAATTAATACAATTTTTGCCAACAAAGATGAAGTATACCGTGATGATCAACTAAATAAAGTAATTTTACATGATTTATTATTTACAAAATCTATGGATACATTGGTTCAATTTTATAAATTTGAATTTAATGAAGAAGAGCTTGCTGAAATAATAAAAATGATTAAAGTTAGTTATAGTCATTTAGATGATAAAGCTTTAAGAACAATTGCAGAAAAAACAGTTGTTAGAGAATTAATTTTTGCTGATTTACAAAATGAATTTAACATTAGCGTTAATGAAGAAGAAATTAATAAAATCCTTTTAGGATATTATGAGACAACAAATCAATCAATTCGTGAATTTATGAATAATGAAGAACAAAAAAATGCAGCTCGTTCTTCTATACTAGGAGAAAAAACAATTGCATTTATTATTAGTAAATTTAAATTTGATTTATCAAAATTATCTAAAAAGATTGCAGAATTTACTAGTAAACAAAGTGAAAAAAACAAATAATTTTATTTTGTTTTATTTGTTATAACACTTATACAAATAGCATTTCTCATAACTATATTGATAAAAATTGTTGGTGCTGGTCTTATTTCGATAACATCTTCAGACACACCAAATGCTTTAATAAGATCTTGCTTAACTTCATTAATATATTCATCACTATTACATGCAGTTAAAATACCTATTTTAATAATGTTATTTTTATTTAATTTATTATCAAATGATTTATAAATTGATTTAATAATTTTGTTATTTGAATCAATTGTGTTTTTAATCATTCCTTCTAATTTATTTTCACCATCATCAACTTTGATGATTGGATAAATTTTTGCAAACTTCAAAAGTCTAGCAATTATTTTTGGTATTCTTCCACTATTTACAAGTCCATCAAAAGATCTACACAAGAAAAAAGAGGTAACTGATTTATTAAAATTAGTTGCAAAATCTAATAATTCATCAATAGTGTATATTCCACTATTTATTCTTTTTCTTAACTCAAGTGCTAATCACTCACCA
>CAJUTA010000009.1 GCA_910589685.1 uncultured Ureaplasma sp. | reverse complement strand
TTTGGATATTGATATGTTTTGTACGATTCAGCCTTAATATCGCTTGTTGGATTATTAATAATTGTTGGACTAACATTATATAAACCTGTGTACACTGTATTATAAATTCCAGAGTATCAAGGGTTTTGATAGCTATAAATTTCAGGAATGATATTAAAAGTTAAATTAGAAATTGGTAATGAAAACGATTGCGTACTAACTTTACCAGTAGCTTGCCCTACCTTTTTTAGCATATCAACATTTTCTGGTGTTAATGAATCATTAACAGTTTGTAAATTAACATAATCACCACCATTACGTTCAATTTTAAATCAACTAAAATTAACTCTAATATTTGTTAGTTGGATTTGATTATTAATTGTTTGAATGCCATCATTTAAAATATTGTATTCTGCTAATGGATATGGTGCGCCAATATCTCCAAGTTCAATATTTGTAGCATAATTAGGATCATCAGGAAGAATTCCTATATTTTTATTAGAATTGGTTGGTTTATTAGTGCATTCAAATGATAATCCACTTGGTCAAATTTGGTAAATATTATTACCTTGTCCAACAGTACAATACTCAGCAAAAATAAATTCATTTGCAGGAGAGTTATATAATCATTTATCTCTAAAATCAGAAACAGAATTAAATTTTAAATCATTGATCGATTGACTATTAGCATGAATAGCATAAGTTAATAATGAATTAATTAAGTGATGGATTGATGTGTAAATATCATTCATCACATTTACACTATTGTAAATATTAGCAATTTCCACTAATTCTTTAGTTGGTGAAACACCATAAAAGAAATATGGTTTTTCTTGCTTTTGGTTTTGCAATGTTTCATAATATTTGTCTTTTGTAACATCATTAGCAACATCATCACCATATAGGGATTTAATTGCATTTCAATAATTAGGATTTTTTAAAGTTGTTTCAACAAGTTCTTGACTTTTTTGTCCATAATATTCTTTGATTTTCTTAGAACTTAAATATTGATTAGCATTTTCTTTACCAAATAAATCAGAACTATTGTAATAAGAAGTCATATTAGTTGAAGTTTCATAACGTAAATATTCTCCATAATTAGCACTTAATGCAGTGTATGGAGCATAAGGATTTGAATTTGAAGGTGTACATGATGATAAAGTTATTGCACTAACACTTGCAATTGATACTAAGCCAATTAATCCATAAGTTATTTTTTTAGATTTTTTCATATTTAATTAAATCCCTTCGTGTTATTTGAATTTACTCCAACAAATTGACCTGTTGATTTATTGAAAACTAATTTTACAGTTCCAGTTAAACCATTTCGATGCTTTTCGATATAGAAAATCATTTGTGGGTTTTTTGCTTTATATTTATTAAAGTCCATGTTTGTATCTTTTAATTTATTGTTCATTTGCAATGCTGAATAATCAATGTCAATAAATGTAACTAAATCAGCATCTTGTTCAATATTCCCAGACTCTCTTAAATCAGATAGCATTGGTTGACGATCTTCTGCTTTTCTTTCTTCTATTTTTCTTGATAGTTGGGCAATTGCAATAATTGGTATTTCTAAACTTCTAGCAAGATTTTTCAAGTGTCTTGAAATTTTTCCAACTTCAGTTACACGATTTATTGATGAACCACTAATTCCATTAATTAATTGTAAATAGTCAATTACAACAAGTTTTACTTTTTTGCTTTTGATGAATTGTCTTAATTTAGCTTCAATATCTAACATTGTAGTATTTGGACTATCGTCTATATAAATTGGTAATTTTTTTAATATTTCACTATTATTTGAAAGTGGCATAATATAATCACTATCAATTCTGCTTGATCTTAATACTCGGCTATCAATGGATGCCAAATTACTAAGCATTCTTTGTATAATTTGTTCTGTACTCATTTCTAATGAAAACATTACAATACATTCATTTTGTTCTAATGTTTTAGCAGCATTTAAAATAAAGTTAATTGCTAATGCAGTTTTTCCAACACTTGGTCGAGCTGCTAGGATTATTAAATCACCATTTTGGAATCCATTTGTATATTCATCAATTGCTTCATATCCAGATGTGATTCCAGTTAGTTTATTATTTGTATCATTATGTACAGATTCAAATAATTTATGTGTATATGTGTCAACAGATTCTTTAATATGTTCCAAATGTTCAACATCTTGTGTATCAATTATTTGATTTAATTTATCAGATCAACTAGCAAATTTTTCTTTTGAATTTAATGGATCTATTTTTTGTTCAAGGATTTCATTTGCAAAAATATCAATTTTTCTTTTAACACTATAGTTAATAAGCATTTTAATTTTTGCTTCTAAATTTTGTACATATCCATATAAATACACGCCTTCATTAAATTGCTTAATAATGTCATCTTTATTATCATATTCATGGTTTTGAATTGTTTGTAAGATAATTGTAGAATCAATTTCATTATTATCGGATAACAAGTCTTTAATAACTTTATAAATAATTCGATTATTTTGATTACTAAAATGTTCTAAATTAACTTTAGATAAAATAAAAGATCTATCATCATTATTAAAAATTAATGCAGAAATAATTTGTGACTCTAAATCAGCCATTTCTTCTTGCGTTAATTCACTTACCAATTCCATTAATTAATTTCCTTGACAAGAACATACAAATGTGCTTCAACATCTTTATGAAGAGTCAAAGTTACAGTTTGTTGTCCAAGTCCTAATTTGTAGTTTTCTTTAAACATATACTTATTTATAAGTTTTGTTTCTTTATTAACTTCATCAATGATATTTTTATTAGTAATATGTCCGAATAATCGCCCATTATTTGTTTTAATGCTAAAGACTAATTTTAATGATTCTAAATTACTCTTAAGTAATTTTGCTTCAGCTAATTTTTTTTCAGCTTCTTCTTTATTTTGAGCAATACGTTGATTTAATTGATGACTTGAAACATTGTTATACAAATCAACCAATCCATTTTTGATTAAATAATTTTTTCCATATCCATCATTAACATCAACAATATCATTTATTTTACCTAAACCTGGAACATCTTTTAATAATATAACTTTCATAAGTTAAATCCTTTTCTATGTTAATTCGGATATTTACAAAAAATTAATAAGTGTTAAACTTATTAATTTAATTATATTTAATTAATTATTCAATTACAAATGGTAATAATGCAACAATTCGCGCTCTTTTAATCGCATTAGAAACACGACGTTGATGCTTAGCACAACATTTTGTAATACGTGCTGATAAAATTTTTGCAGTTGAATTAATGTGTTTTTTTAAAATTTCAACATCTTTATAATCAATTTGTTCAATACCTTTTGCACAAAAAGGACAAACTTTTTTGCGAGGTTTTCTTTTAATGTAATTTGCCATATAGACTCCTATTCTAATTCATCTTCTCAATCAAATTTCTTGTTTTGATCTTCATTTGCATTGTTTTCAACAAATGTATTATTTTCAATTTGTTGTGGACTTTCTAAAATCTCATCTATTGAAATAACTTGATTTATTGAATTATTATTAGATATATAAGATGAGTTTGTATCACTTGGTCTATTATTGAATGATTTAACATTTTCACACGCAACTTCAACAATATACACAGTTTTTCCATCTTTATCAATATACGATCGTTTAGTAAGTCTACCATCAATGCTTACCAAATGCCCTTTTTTTAAATTACTATTTACAAATTGAGCTTGTTTGCCTCAAATTACACATGGAAAGAAATAACCTTCATTGTAATTTCTTATATCATGAACAGCAATATTAAAATTTGATTGTTCAATTCCATTACTTGTAATTCTTTGCTTTGGATCAGTTGCAAGATAACCAGTTAAGAAAACTTTATTCATAAATATAAATTATTCTTTATTTAAATTTTGTTGAGCTAATAATCGTTCTTCAGCGCGTTTACGCATTTCTTCTTGAACACGTTCATGAATCACTTTACGTTTTTCATTTTTAGCAACTTTTTTAGAATTATTAACCGCTTTGTATCCATAGTCTTTTTCTAAATTAATAATTAAATGTCTTAAAACATTTTTATTAATTTTTGCAAGACGATCATATTCTTTTAATAAAGTAGAGTCACTATTTTCGAAATTACTTTGGAAATAATAACCTTTTTTAACTTTTTTAATTTCATATGCTAACTCTTTTAAACCATGTTTAGTTAGCTTTATGTTATTGTTTTGTAATGTTTCATTTAAATCATCACAAGTTTTATTTGCAAGTTGTTCATCAATTTCACCGTTTACAACAAGCATAATTTCATATTTTGCCATTAATATACCTTTCTCTTGTGGCTATATAACTCATATGAGTAAGAGTTGTTTTATTAATTAAAACAATGTAATTATATTATGTTTATTTATATTTATAAATAAAAAACTCATAGTTTTAAACTATGAGTTAAATATGTACTGTAGAAAGACACAAATTATGGAGCTCTCCACGGGCCACTAATTAGATTATATATCTTAAATTAGAAAAATCAATATTTTTAATTTTATTTTTCTAAGTTTGACAAATTTGTTGCTTCTAAATTTTGTATATTTGTAAAAATACTGTATATATTTTAAATAAAATTAAGCTATCAAAAAATAATATTGTCTAATAATTCAAAATAACCTGTCATATAAGTAGATGATCTTTATTTATAAAATTAAGACTTTTTCAATTAAAAAGAATATTTCAATTACCGCTATATTTATATTTAAAATTATTTAATCCTAGTTTATATAAATTTAATTGATAAATTTTACTTAAAATATCTTTTCCATTTTGATTTAATTTTGTTTCATCAAATTTATTTCCACTTTGTTATTTGTACGTCAAGTAAGAATTCCATTTCATCCATTTGTATTGTGTTGACCAGCCATGGTTTTTAATGGACCAATGCAATCTAGTGCATAATTATCTTTTGTTCAACTAAAACCATTTAGTTGGACTGTATTCATTCATATCGAACATTCAGTGTTTTTAAAATTATTCTTTCCATTGAATTTTCAGTTTGGATAAATTGTAACATAGACATTATTAACAAAACCTCCTGGAATTGTAATCATATAGAGGGCGGAATGAATTTTCAAAAACACTTGCACCAAAATTAACTATTTTTTAGAATTTAAAAATATATCAGAATATCCACCATATAACTAGTATAATCAGAAAAAAATGTAATAGATCTATTTGCAAAAGCTCGATTACCAAATAATTCGATATATGTTGAACTAAATCTAAAATCACTAGAAGAAAAGATTGACTTATTTTTTGAAAGTGATTAGCATTCATAGAAAGCTTCATCTTCAATTAATTTCAATTTTTGATTATCATTTAAAATTTTTGATTGATCTAATTTAAATGTTTTGATTTTTGATTTAGCGAAAGCACGTCTACCAATTGAATTTAAGTATTGTGGGAATTTTATTGTTAATTCGTCAGTGTTTTCAAAGACTGATTCATTAATTCTTGTTCAGTCACAATTTGTAAAATCATTTTTTTCATTTTTACCAATAGTAATTGAATTTAAAGATATGCAATCTTTGAAAGGTTTTGCTTGTGGAGCTTTGATATCTTGAGCAAATTT
>CAJUTA010000008.1 GCA_910589685.1 uncultured Ureaplasma sp. | reverse complement strand
TGAATCCATAAGCGAATTGATTTATTATTTTTATTTAATTGATATCTCACTTTAATTTTTAAAGACATTGATTTGTCATTATATGTATTTGTTTTTAAAATTGCATTATGAATTAATTGATATGTATTATTTTTAATTTTTATTTCATTAAAAATTAGCCTATTAATATTTAAAAAATAATCTTCATATTGTGTTGTATTTTTAACAAAATCATATTTGTTCAAATATTTTGATAAAGATTTTTGCATTTCTAATGAATTTGAATCACCGTTAATTGGTGGTTTGGTTGGCAAGTTTGAATCAACTATTGGCTTATTTTCAGTAGATCCATCTATTAAATTATCAATATTTGGTTTTTGAATATTACTTGGAGGTTTAGTATCTATTGGTGGAATTGATGGTGGAGTTTGATTTGGTTTATTATTAGAATCTGGATAGGTAGGAGTTTGGTTAATATCTGGACTTGGAGTAATAACTGAATTAGATTCATTATCATTATTTGGGAAATTATTTGAATCATTTGTTTCTTCTGAATTAGATGGTGGTAAAATTTCTGGTTTATTATTTGATTCACTATCCTTTTTATCTAATTGAGTTTGTATTGTTTTTACTTTGTTTCAAGCAAAGAAAGTTACACATATACTTAATCCAGTTCCAATAGTAAAAATAATAAGAAAAAATCCAATAATAATTTTTCATTTTCTAGACATAAATTATTTCTTTTCACTCTCCTTTAACATCAATAAATTCTTTCATTTCAATATTTAAATTGCTATTTGAACTAGAATAAAAATTATTATCAAATGAAAATTCTATTTCATCTTTATATGCAATATTATTTTTTCACAATGAAATATTAATACTTCCATTTGTTGGAACAGGAAAATATACTCCATCTATTCCGTTTTCATTAATTTGCAATTCTTGTTTTTTGTAGTCATACAATGTTTTAATATTCAATGCTAGAATATTACCATTTTCAATATTAATGTTAGTTTGATCAGGATTAATTGTTAAAGTTTTCAATTGATTGTTAACATAATATTTCAAAGTAATGTCAACTTTATCAAATGACTTACTAAAAGTTGGACTCTTTAAATTTATTTGATAAATATTATTGATTGATTCATAAGATTTATTTTTAAAATTTTCTGCTTGAATGAAATAATATAGTGGGCAAATATTATTTCTTTTAGATTCTTGTCAACTAAAAAAATCATCCGGCAACAATCTTAAATTCATATAATTATCTCTATATTTGCTAGAAATATAATATTCACTAAGTTTATTAATGGGGAAGTAATTTGAATAATTTATTTCATCTTTAAAATTTATTCTTTTTATTTGATTAGCAAAATTATTAAATTGACTTGGTAAATTTTCTTTGTTAAAAACATCTTTGTTAATATCTAATTTTGCAATAAAAGTTGTTGTCTTATTAAAAATATCACCATCAAAATATTGACTATTAGTATTATTAAAAGTAACATTAGCAACATATTTATGGTATTTTTGAATTCTTTTTTCTTCAATAATACTTAAATTATTTATTTGTGCAAATTCTGAACTTATACTCATAGTTAAAAGATCATTTGGAATTTGATAGTCACCTTCTAGTCAAAACTCATATTTGATTTCAAATAATTTATTGTATTGATTGAATATTAATTTTCTTTTGAATTTGTTATCTTCTAATCTAACATAGTAATTTGTCTTACTATTGATATCATAAGTTGGTCTTGTGTAGTATTTGTTTGTAACGTAGAACATAAAATAATCCCCTTTCATTAATATTTAACGAAGGGGATTATTTATTTACTATATTTATTTTAAATTAATATGCTTTTGCAAAGATTACAACACGGTTAGTATCTTTGTTACTGTAAAAACATTTTTTTGTAATTGGAGAATTCTTTTCAATAATACAACGAGCAGTAGCGCCAGTCAACTCTTTAATTTTTTGTTCATTATCATCATTATCATCGAAATAGCAACGTGCTCATTTTGCACTATTAATTACATCTTTGAATTGATCAAAGTTTTCTACATCAACAATATTTTCATCAAGATGTTTTTTTGCTTTTTCATATAATTCTGATTGATATTTTGTTTCAATGTCTTTCATTTCATTCAAAATATTATTGAAATTGTAAACATTCTTATCACTTGAAATACGTGTTTTGCACGTATAAGTATTATTTTCTAAATCATTTGGTCCAATAATAATATTAATTGGAGTTCCATCTGTTTCACTTTCAGACAATATATATCCTAAACTCTTATCATTATCATGGTGAATTGAGCAACGATAAGTATTTTTCAATTCGTTATAAATTTTTTGTGCATATTCCATAATTTTTGGATTTTTATTTACTAATAATGGAATAATTTTAATTTGAGTTCCAGCAATTGGGAATGGTAAAACTAATCCATTATCATCGCTATGAACCATAATTATTGCTCCAATAATTCTTGTTGTTAAACCATGAGAAGTTGTATAAACAAGTTGCAATTCATTATTCTTATCTTGGAATTTAATATCATAAGCTTTAGCAAAGTTTTGTCCAAGATTGTGACTTGTTGCGCTTTGTAATGCTTGGCCATCTTGCATCATTGATTCAATTGTATAAGTAATATCTCCACCAGCAAAACGTTCACGATTAGTTTTTTGTCCTTTAATAACTGGAATTGCTAGATATTTTTCACAAACTTCAGCATATATGTCCAAAATATCAATAGCAAAATCATTTGCTTCTTGAAAATTACTAAATGCACAATGTAATTCTTGTCAATGAAATTCAGAATTTCTTAAAAATGGTCTCGTGTTTTTTTCAGCTCTGAATACACTACACCATTGATTAACTTTAATTGGTAAATTCTTGTAACTTTTAATTTCATTTTCAAAATATTTACAAAATCAAATTTCAGATGTTGGTCTTAAACACATTTTTTTATTCAAAACTTTTTCACCAATTTGATTAACAGTGAAAAGTTCTGGAGCAAAACCCTCAACATGTTCTTTTTCTTTTTCAAATTCTTCAATTGGAATTAATGTTGGCATACTAACATTTAAACTTCCAACTTCTTTGAATTTTGCATCAAGAATTTTTTGAATATTTTCTCAAATTACTCAACCTTTTGGTTTGAAAATCATTGCACCTTTAACATCAGTATATTGGATTAGGTCAGCTTCATTAATAACTGAAGTATATCAATCTGCAAAATTTTGCGATCTTTTTATAATTTTTTTATTTGTTTGTTCCATAATTATTTTCCATATCTAATTTAATTAATTGATTTAATTCAACAGCATATTCCATCGGTAATTCATTTGCAAAATCATTAATAAAGCCAATTGTAATAAGCGATTCGGCTTTTTCTTTACTTATTCCTTTTAACATTAAATAAAATAATTGTTCATTTGAAATTTTACTAATTGTAGCTTCATGAATTAATTGTGATGAATTATTTTGTAATATTTCAACTGGAATTGCATCTGATTTAGCATCATTTCCAATTAATAAGTTATCACATTTAACATAACTTTTTGAACCAATTGCATTCTTTGCAATCTTAACATATCCACGATATGTATTTTTTCCATTATTTACAGAAATTCCTTTAGATATTATTTTTGATTTTGTGTATTTACCTAAATGAATCATCTTTGCTCCTGCATCTTGAATAATATTTGTATTTGCAATTGCAATAGAAATACATTCACTAGCAGAATAATCACCTTTTAATATTGTGCACGGGTATTTCATATTAATTTTTGAACCCATATTTCCATCAATTCATGACATTTTTGCATTTTCATAACAAATTGCTCGTTTTGTTACTAAATTCAAAACATTATCACTTCAATTTTGAATTGTTGTATATCGACATGTTGCGTTTTTATGGACAAATACTTCGACAACTGCTGCATGCAAATTATTTTTATCATAAATCGGGGCTGTACATCCCTCAATATAATGAAGTGAAGCTCCCTCATCAACAATAATTAATGTTCTTTCAAATTGTCCTGCATTTTTAGAATTGATTCGAAAATATGATTGCAAAGGTTTTTCTACTTTTACATTCTTGGGGACATAAATGAATGTTCCACCAGATCAAACAGAAGTATTCAAAGCGGCGTATTTATTATCAGCTGCAGGAACAAGCTTTCCAAAATATTTTTGAAATAATTCTGGATATTCTTTAGCTGCTGTATTGGGGTCTGTAAAAATTACATTTTTACTTTTCAATTCTTCTAGGATTGAATGATAAACCATTTCTGAATCATATTGTGTAGCAACTCCATTTAAAAATTTTGCTTCATTTTCAGGAATTTTTAATCTATTAAATGTGTTTCTAATTTTTTCAGGGACTTTATCTCAATCATCCACCATCGAATCACTTGGTTTGACATAATAAATATATTCATTGAAGTCAATAAAATTCAAATCTGGGCCTCATTTAGGGTTTTTCTTATCACAAAAAACTTTGTAGGCATTTAATCTACTTTTCAATAATCATTCAGATTCATTTTTAATTTTGCTAATTTTTGAAACGATGTTTTCACTTAAACCATTTTCAAGTTTTAGAACATTCTCATCACCATCATTAAAATTAAATTCATATTTCTTATCAAAATTAATTCCCATTTTTGTTTAGTTCTTTCAAACAATTATAAATTGCTAAAACACCAATTTTTGCACAACGCAATCTATTAGGTTGCTCATTTATTTTATAAAAAGCAATTAGTTCGTCTAGCATCTCTTCATCATAAGACTCGCCATCAACCATTTTTAAATAGTTTTCAATTATTCCTAAAGATTCCGGGACTGTTTTATTTTTAAGAAATGATGACATTATATCCGTTGAGCTAGTTGAAATTGCACAACCTATTCCAGAAAATAAAAGATTAGAAATCTTATTATTTTCCATTTTTATATGAATAGTAATATCATCAATGCAAGTAGCAGACTTATTTTGATAACTTACATATGAATTATCAACTTTTTCATCAACTTTATTATTTGGTTGATCATAATGTTGCATAATAATGCTTCGCAAGAACATTGGATCCTTAGAATAACTCATCTAATTCATCTCCTTTTTTGAATTGTTTCAAAATATCATACAAATAATCAACATCTTCTTTTGTATTATAAATTGTAAATGATGCTCTAACTAAAGCTTTAGTATCAATTAAATTACAATAAAGCTTTGCACAACATAATCCAGAACGAACAATTATTTTATTTTTACCTAAATAATTTGCTAAATCTTGGCAAAATACACCTTTATAATTGAATGCTATAGTTGCAGACTTTATATTTTCATTGTAAATAATTATATTTTCAATTTGAGATAATTTTTCTCGAGCATAATTTGCTAATTCTTGATCATGCTTAATAATATAGTCATATCCTATATTCATAATATAGTCAATTGCAGTCTTTCACCCCAAAATACCAGAAATGTTTTGAGTTCCACCTTCATACTTCTCAATATCATTTCTTAATTGGTAATTATCAGTAGAAATACTAAAATTCATTTCTCCGCCATATCTAATTGGTTCTAAGAATTCTTGTGTTTCTTTTTTTATATACACAAGTCCAATTCCTGTAGGAGCAAATAATTTGTGGCCTGAACAAACTAAAAAATCACAATTAACATCTTTAACATTAATTGGATAATGTTGCAAACTTTGTGTTGCATCAACAATGACAAATATATTTGGATTATATTTTTTTATAATTTCTGTTACTTTCTTTTCATCAAATCTAGCACCAGTTAAGTTATGTCCACTAGCAAAACTTACTATCTTTGTTTTGTTAGACAAAACATTATAATAATCTTCAGGTTCTGCTGTTTTAAATTTTTCTCCCACATATTTTATTTTTAAATTAAGTTCATTTGCTAAATGAATTCATGGAACAATATTTGAAGCGTGTTCACCATATGTCAAGATAATTTCATCTCCTGGTTTAAGTATTTTTTTCAAACCATTTGCGATTAAATTTATTCCTTCTGTAGCGCCTGAATTAAATGCAAT
>CAJUTA010000007.1 GCA_910589685.1 uncultured Ureaplasma sp. | reverse complement strand
TAGTTAAGATCATTTTATTAGTTGATAACTAAATGTTTGAGTAGATATAAAATTTACATAGTTTATGATATCAATTGGAGTGAAAAATGAAAGTAAGAGCATCGGTTAAACCGATTTGCAAAGATTGCAAAATTGTGAAACGTGAAGGTGTTATTCGCGTAATTTGTAAAATTAAAAAACATAAACAACGTCAAGGTTAAATAAAGGAATTAATTAAATGGCACGTATATTTGGTGTTGATATCCCTAATGATAAACGAGTAGTTATTTCTTTAACTTACATTTATGGGATTGGTAGATCAACTGCAAAAATAATTTTAAAAGAAGCTGGAATTAGTGAAGATCGTCGAGTTAAAGATTTGACTGAAGATGAATTGGCATTAATTCGTAAAGCTGCTAGTTCATATCAAATTGAAGGTGACTTACGTCGTGAAGTTGCAATGGATATTAAACGTTTAATGGAAATTGGTTCATATCGTGGTATTCGTCACCGTCGTAGTTTACCTGTACGTGGTCAACGTACAAGAACTAATGCGCGTACTCGTAAAGGTCCACGTAAAACAGTTGCTAATAAGAAAATTGAAAGCAAATAATTAATTGTCAATTTAGGATAAAAAGGAAAATAGGTATTTTACAATGGCTAAAAAGAAAAAATTGACCTTTACAAATGGTTGCGCACATATTCATGCAACTCGTAACAATACAATTGTGACAATTTCTGATGAAAATGGTAATGTAATTTCTTGATCTTCATCAGGAGCAATTGGTTACAAAGGTTCAAAAAAGAAAACTCCTTACTCAGCTGGTTTAGCTGCGGAAGCATGTGGTAAACAAGCATATGAAATGGGATTACGTAGTGTATCTGTAAATGTTAATGGAACTGGATCAGGTCGTGATACAGCAATTCGTAGTTTGCAAGTTTCAGGATTAGCAATTACAAGCATTAATGATGTTACTCCTATTCCACATAATGGTTGTCGTCCACCAAAGAAACCACGTTAATATAAGGAGAATATATGGAAAAATTTAGTATGATTAAGATTCAACCAGTGATTGTTGAAGATGATAAAAATTATGCAAAATTTATTATCAGACCACTAGAAAAAGGATTTGGCACAACATTAGGAAATAGTTTACGTCGTGTTTGTCTTTCTAGCATTCCAGGTGTGAGTGTTTTTGCGATTAAAATTCCTGGAGTTACTCATGAATTCCAAGCAATTGATGGTGTATATGAAGATATTGTTCAAATTATTTTAAATTTAAAAAAGTTGGTCATTAAAGGTAATGAAGGAATTATTTCTAATGAAGAATTAATGAGTCGTACTATTGAAGATTGACCAGTTATGAAAATTAATTTTACTGGTCCAGGTGAAATTACAGCTAATGATATTGAATCACCAACAGGATTTGAAGTTTTAAACAAAGATCTTCATATTGCAACAATTACTAAACCAATCAATTTTTCAATAAAATTATTTGCAAAATGAGGCCGTGGATTTAAAACATCAGATGAAAATAAAGAAAACATTACATTATTGTCGATTATTCCAATTGATAGTAGTTTTAGTCCTGTGATTGCAGCTAATTGATCTGTTAAAGAAGTTAAAACTAGTAAACTAACAAATAGCGATGTTTTAGAATTTGAAATTACTACCAATGGTTCAATTAAAGCTTCAGAAGCTTTAATTATGGCTAGTAAAATTTTATCTGACTATTTACAACCAATAGTTGAATTAAATCCTGATATTAGTAGTATGCCAAGTATCTTAGATGAAGAAAGTGTTGAATCACAACGTTCTAATCTATTTATTCCAATTGAAGATTTAGATTTAACTGTTCGTGCTTATAATGCTTTAAAATCTTCAGGAATTTTAAGTACTCAAGAATTATTAGATAAAGATAAACAAGAAATTGAAAAAATTAAAAACCTTGGTCGAAAATCTGTTAATGAAATTATTGAAAAAATTCATGAACGTGGTTTGAAACTTAGAAATGAATAATTAAAAAGAAAGGAAATTTATTATGAGTTTTATTAATAAAAAAGGTAAAACACGTGCATGAAGAAAAATGGTAACGCGTCAACAAGTAACTGATGTAATTGCATACAATGAGTTAATTACAACTAAAACAAAAGCAAAAGAAACTCAACGTCATGTTGATCGTATTATTACTTTAGCAAAGAAAAACACATTAGCATCACGTCGTCAAGCAGCAGCAATTTTATTGGATAATAAAAAATTTACTAAAGATGAATTATTAAAAAAATTATTTAATGATTTAAGTAAAAAGTATTCTAATCGTAATGGTGGATATACACGTGTGTTAAAACTTGGATCTCGTCAAGGGGACAATACTGAATTAGCAATTATTCAATTGGTTTAATTGAAAGATTATTATGAAGAAGATTGCTATCATTTTAGCTAATGAAATCAATGATATAGAATTATTTGTTCCATTAACCATTTGACGTAAAGCAAAGTTAGTTGTCGATCTTATCTCAATTGAAAAGAAAAATTCAATTATGACAGAATCTGGTGTAAAAGTTGGTTGTAATTCAACATTTGACATTGTTAATACAACTCAATACCATGGTTTGTATATTCCAGGCGGAAAAGGTGTTGATCGTTTTTTCACTCAAAATTGACCAGTTAAAAATGTGGCTGGTCCAACAAAGTTATTTAAAACTTTAGAAACTTTTCGTCTAGAAAAAAACAAAGCAATTTTACTAACAGCAGGTAGTAGCTCAATTTTAGATCATTATAAATTAATTGGGAAGACTCGCTTGGCTGGTTTTGATAAAGAATATAATCGTGATGAAAATATTAAAGAAGAAATAGTTTTAACTCCTAATTTAATTTCAGTTATTGGATATTGACAACTTAGTGAATTTGCTCTTCAAGTAGTAGATAAATTTTGTGGTAAAGAAATTTCAAAAGAAATTGAAGCTTCACTAATTTAAATATTATTTATTTAGGTTAAAATAATTGTAATGTTAATAAGATATTACAAATTTTGTCTTAATGTTCTTTTCCGTAGCATTTTTGTTTATATTACATGAGCATTATATTTTTTAGTGCTCATTTTTTTGTTTTATTTATTACCTATAATGTTAGACACTAAATTGTCATATATTACTTCATATACATATTTTTTTATTATTTTAGTGATGATTGCAATGACAAATGTTTCATCACTAATTTATGCTATTTTTAGAAAATCAATTGATGATGGTTCTGAACTTATTGTCATTTCAAAACCTATAACAAGAACTAGTATTATTTGAGCAAAAATCATTCTATATTTGATGATAACTTCTATTGTTGCAGGTATTACTGCTCTAATTAGTTATTTAACAAGATTTACAAATTATAGTAATGTTACAGTCTCAACAGAACTTGCAAAAAATACTTTTATTGCAACAATTGTTATATATTTGTTGTTTGGTGGAATTGCAAGTATTTTATCAATTTTCATGAAACAAGTTGGTTCATTAATTTGCTTGTTATCTATTTTTATTTTACTAATGATTTATAGTGTGATTTCAAATCAAATTTTTATGTCTGTTCCTAAAAGTTTAAAGTATAAACAAGGTTTATATTTGTCACCAATAAGTTTAGTTCAAACTGACAAAGAAAATGATTTGTCAAAAACAAATTATCATTGAGGGGCAAATGCATCAATCAATTCTAATAATAACTTTATGACTTTAGAATTTTATAATAAGCAAAATTTTGGGGTTAGTCCAAACAATTATTTGCAGCACTCATATAACAAATCTGTTGAATCAAATAATTTTTATGTCTATTTATGAACAAATATTGTTTATCAATTAACATCAATTTATACATGACCATCAGATTATTACTTAGAATCTTCTTATTATAGTTTAAGTAGTGTTTTACGATCTTCAAATTCGTACAAT
>CAJUTA010000006.1 GCA_910589685.1 uncultured Ureaplasma sp. | reverse complement strand
AGACCATTTAAGCCAGTGATGTTTGCAGTTAAAACGTCAGCTGAGTCTGATTTTAAGTTTGATAAATCGATTGTTTCAAGGTTTGGCATGTTGCTGAAAACACCAGCTTCGCCACTTGCACGGAAGTCAAGGTTCATGTTTACTAAGATCTTATTTTAATTAATATTTTAAATTCATTTAAAAAAGGAGAATTAACATCTCCTTTTTTTAAAAATAAACTTTAATTACTCTTTATCTTCAATAATTTCAATAATTGCTTGATCTATTTCAATTACACTATCTGATAATTCAAATAATTTATGAATTTTTTTGATTTTTTGAAAATCTTTAATTCCATCATTAACAAATCATGTTAATAAATGAAATGATTCATGATCTTTTTCATCCAATGAAAGGCAACTCATTTCTTTCACTTTTTCACGAATTTTCATTTCTTCATTAAAAACAAAATCAACAATTTTTTTAACATCATGAATATGTTGAATATTGAATTTATATTCACCAATTGATAAACAATTATCAGTTCTTTTAATGTAGTCAAATAATATGTCTTTGTGTGTAGTTAATTTATCATCAGCTAAATCACGCAAATATTTAGAGAAATTGTAATATCCAACCTTTGCAACCTCATTTGAAAAGCTTAAATATTGCATACCTAATTCAAAGTTTAAATAATAATGATTTACTATTTCTTGAATAACTTTATTTGTTTTACTCATATCTTTCTTTCCTTCTTTATCTTATAATGTATATATTAGCAATTTATTTATTAATTTGCTAAATTATTATTTTAGTAAATTTAATATTTTGTTTAACATATTAGAAAATTGAAAAAGATAGGAGAAAAATATGGCAAATAAACGTGATTATTATGAAGTGCTTGGAGTAAGTAAATCATCAAGTGCTGATGAAATAAAAAAAGCCTATCGAACTTTAGCGAAAAAATACCATCCTGATGTTAATAAAGATCATGATGCAGAAGAAAAATTTAAAGAAATAAATGAAGCATATGAAATATTATCAAATCCAGATAAAAGAGCATCATATGATAGATTTGGTCATAGTGGACCTGGTGGATTCTCTTCAAATGGTGGGTTTAGTGGGGGATTTGAATTTCAAGACTTTGGTGATCTTGGAGATATATTTGGTGATATATTTGGTGGATTTGGAAAATCTAGTGGTTTCTCAAGTAAACATAGAAAAACTCAAAAAATTAATCCAGATATTGAACTAATTATCAATATTTCATTTATTGAAATGATTAATGGCGTTGATAAAAAATTTAGTTACAAAAGAAAAAAAGAATGTAGTAAATGTCATGGTGTTGGAGCTGAAGATCCAAAGGATATTGTCAAATGTACTGCATGTAACGGAAAAGGCACTGTAATTAGTCAAAACCAAACTGTTTTTGGTTTTATGCGTTCTGAACATGAATGTAATGTATGTCATGGTACTGGAAAAATTATCAAAAATAAATGTAAGACATGTAATGGAAACAAATATATAGAAGAAGAAAAGACATTAACAGTAAATATTCCAGCTGGAATAAAAAATGGTGAAATATTGACGGTTTCAAATCGAGGAAATGAAATTAATGGTGAAATTGGTACATTGTATCTTCACATCCAAGTTAATCCTTCTAAATTCTTTGAAGTGCAAAACAATGATATATATACAATTTCATACATCGATCCATTAGTTGCGCTTGTTGGTGGAAAGACAAAAGTTATTTCTCCATATGGACCAATTGAAATTGATGTACCAGCAAATACTCGACATGATGATAAATTGAAAGTTCCAAATATGGGAATTAAAAATTCAAAAAAATCAATTTTTGGCTTTTCTACAGGAAACCTATATGTCATTGTTCGGATTGCAAAATTAAATGAATATTCTAAGCAGGAAATAAATACACTAAAAGATATGGTTGCAAAACATTCTGAAAATGAAGAAACAAAAGATTGAAATAGTAAAGTGTTAAAGGAAATTAAATAGTATGTCTAACAACAAAAATAACCAAGGTAATAATCAACAACAAAATAAAAATCAAAAAAATAATTATAACAACCAAAAACAAATAAATAAAGATAATAATCAAATTAAAAAATCAATTCAAAATGAACAACACAATGAACAATATAAAAAATTAGAAAATGAAAATAAAGAATTAAAGAAAACAATTGAAACATTACAAACAAATCTTGCATCATTAAAAATAGAAAACTCTAATTTAAGCAAACAAATAAATGATATTAATGCAGATTATGTTGAAAAAATTAAGCAAAAAACATTAGAGGCTCAAAAAATAATTGATGAAACAAAATTTCAATTAAATGAACGTTTAAACGATGAAGTTAAATTAAAAACTAACGTATATATAGAAAAAAGATTTGACCCTATCTTAAATTGCATTAATCAATTAAATACTATTGTAAATACAAGTTCAAACTTAGACCCACAAGTACAAAATTTCTTGGTTGGTTTCAAAATGATTGCAAATTTATTCAATAATGCTTTAGAAGAAATGGATATTATAAAAATAAATATTAATGTCGGAGATGAATTCAACGAAAATACAATGCAAGCTTTTGAATTAGTGGATGATAAAAAAGTTAAATCCGGTTGTGTTAGTGAAATCATTGGTAATGGTTATACTTTTAATAATAAAGTAATTAAACATGCTATTGTTAAGTTACAAAAGTAATATATAATATTAACTATTGTTTTTATAGGTGTATAAAATGAATGACAAAATACTTTTAACTAGTGATGATAAATTAAAATTAGAAGAACAATTAAACTATCTAATTAATACTCGTCGACCCGAAATTATCAAACAAATCCAAGATGCACGTGAACAAGGTGACTTGTCAGAAAACGCTGACTATGATGCAGCAAAAAATGAGCAAGCAGCTATTGAAGAACAAATCAAACAAATAAAATTTACTTTAGATAATTGTGCAATTATCGATGAATCATCTAATGTAGATGTTAGTATTGTTTCAATTGGTTGTACTGTAACTTTATTTGATTATCAAGATAATAAAACATACTCATTTAAAATTGTTGGTTCTGAAGGGTCTGATCCTAGTGAATTTAAAATTTCAAACGAATCTCCATTAGCACGTATGATTATTGGTAAAAAAACTGGAGATGTTGTTGAAATTAAAGGTATTGAACAACCTTATAAAGTAAGAATTGAAAAAATTAAAAAATAATCTTATAAAAATATTATTTATTTGCTAAAATCCATTATGTGTTTTAACAAATAATGGACAGGTAGCGAAGTGGCCAAACGCAGCTGACTGTAAATCAGCCACTTAGGTTTCGTTGGTTCGAATCCAACCCTGTCCACCATTCATTGGCCTGTAGCCAAGCGGTAAGGCAGAAGATTTTGATTCTTCCATGCGTAGGTTCGATCCCTACCAGGCCAGCCATATGTCTTATTAGTTTAAAAGCAAAACATAGATTACTAAAACTAAGATATAGGTGCAAGACCTATATAAGACAAATAAATTGTTATTATCACATATACTAAAACTAAAAGATATAGTATGCTTTTATAATTGCATATATTATGTAATTAATTAAAAGATTAATTGCCTCATTAGCTCAGTGGTAGAGCATTTCACTTTTAATGAAGGGGTCACAGGTTCGAGTCCTGTATGGGGCACCACTCTTGCTGGAGTGGCGGAATGGTAGACGCACAGGACTTAAAATCCTGTGTCCGCGAGGACGTGAGGGTTCAAGTCCCTCTTCCAGCACCACTTTTGCGGGTATAGTTCAATGGTAGAACTATAGCCTTCCAAGCTATTAATGTGAGTTCGATTCTCATTACCCGCTCCATCTTGAAATTTATTAAAAATAAAAAAGGTTACAAGTTAGATTTGTAACTTTTTTTATTTTTAATAAATAAATAAATTAAATATCTACAGATTATAATATTTGATGTATAAAAATTATGAAAAAAGTAAATAGTAATCTTATAAACATGAGAGAGAGAGAGAGAGAGAGAGAGAGAGTATTCTCATTATTTGGGCTCTCTATGATGATGCAAAATCATCTTATAAGTGTGCAATTAAAAAATATTTCAATGATATCAAATTAGAAGTGTATTCCATTGGAATAAATGACATTTCATTTAAAGAAAAAGAACGATTCTTTTATAAGAAAATTGATTTATCATTAATCAATTTTAATTTAATCAATCAACTTAATCAACTTCCTAAACCAGATATAATTTTAGCTTCTCCACCTTGTGAATCTTGAAGTGGAGCTGATTGCAAGGGAAGAATGTTTTCATCTATCAATAATAATCATTCTTGAGAAATTAAGAATAAAAAATTTTATGATAAATACAATAAAATTTGTCATCCTGTAAAAAGAAGATATTTTAGTCAAAAAGAAAAAGGTAGGATTCTAGGTGAAGCTACAATTGGGGCAACCTTAGAAATAATTGATCACTTTGAACCAAAAGTTTGAGTTATTGAAAATCCTCAAACTAGTTTAACTTGAAAATTTCAAAAATATCATTGAGGATTCAATGGAAATTTAAATTTAGCATGTTATTCTGCCTATGACTCAAACTATTCATTAAAACCAACAATCTTTAAATCTAATGTTAAATTCAATCTTAAAAAGGATCGTGTTAAAGGTAATAATGCTCATATGGCAAAAGGTTCATATGATATACGTAGTTCAATTCCAGAATTGTTAATTAAAGATTTATTTGAACAAATTCTAGATTCAAAGGAATTGAATAATGGATAAATTAATATTAGATAAAATAACTAAAATCATTGAGTTATTTTTAGATAAAGATAATGATTATAAAAATCAAGCAAGAATTTGAGAAGTAGGAACTAATTTTTACAAATCTCTCAAAATTGCGCTTGACAAATTCAATTTGAAATTAAACAATAATAAAGATAACTACATAGAAATAAAAAAAGAATATGATACACAAATTAATAAAAATGAAAGAAGATATAAACTTTTACTAAATGGTGATTATAATATAACACCAATTACTAAAAAAATCAAAGTAGCTGCAGAATCTACAATTAGACAATACTTGCAAGTTTGATTTGCATTAGAAATAATTGAAGAAAGTAAATTTTGTTTTAAAAACAATTCTTATCAAATTAAGTTAACAAATAAAATTTGAGATTTCATTAAATATGATGGAAATGAATTAATTTTCAAATTTTTGAAATTAATCCCATATTCATATTATTCAAATATAGATTTTGTTAAAAATCTTGGTTTTTCTTTATTTCTTTCATTAATTGATGAATATGAAGAAAAAATAAAAATTAATTATTTCAATTATATGAATATTAAATTTAAATCAAAAAGTTTAAGTTCAAAATATAAAAAGTATGCTCCATTCAATTTTAAAGATAAGGTGGCACAAGAATATATAAAACATATAAAAGGTGAGAAAACAAATTTATTTGGAACCGGTAAAAACACATACACAGAACTATCAAAAGAAATTCTAGAAAAATATGAATTTATAGATATTATCAACTCTATTTATGATACTTTATTTAAAAATGAATCTAATAATGAAAATATGTGTATTGTTTTTAACATCGATAGTCTAAAAGAAAAAGAAAATAAAACAATATACAATAGAGTCAATAATTATATTGAAGCTATAAAAAGAACAAGATTTAAACTAAGACAAAACATTATTAATCAAAGAATAAATGGATATGATTTAAGTACTAAAAATTATTCTGACATTATTAATTCAATAATTAATAATGGAAATATTGAAAATATGGAAGCTTGCCATATTTATGAAGTTGAATATATTATTAAAGATTTGAAATTATTTGCCAGCAATAATATAAGAAGTTCAAGTGATTTTGATAAACATGAGCTTAAAGAACAATTAGATCAATTTGTGGATGATGCATCAAACTATAATAATGGGATATTTATGAGTTCAAATTCTCATAAAATGTTTGACAAACACTATGTTTGATTTGATATTAATGGTAAATTCCATTACATACAATCAAAAGAAAATGAAGTCTCAATTATATTTGGTGAAAAATATAAAAATATAGAAATTAGAAATAATGTTTTAACTGATCAAATGAAACAATACATTGAAAAAAGAATGCAAACTTCTTTTTCAAATAAAAATAGAAATACTCAATAAATATAGGATTTGAAAAATAACTTCATTTTATTTATAATCAATATTGGATAAGAATTAATTGTTTAATTATTTGCCGTTAAAATATTGATGACAAATTGAAGAAAGTTAATAATGAAATTTGAAAATTTAAATAATTGTTTAAATTCATTAAAAGATAAAAAAATCATTCTTTTGATTAATGAAAAAAATGAGAAATGCAATGGATGTTTGGTTTATCCTAGTCAATACTTAACAAATGAAGTTATTAACTTTATAAAAAATTCTAGTAGTAGTAAACCATTTATTGCAAAAAATAATAATATAAATACATCTAATAATGAACTAGAACTTAACCTACCCACACATTTAACAAAAAATGAACATGTTTTAATTAATGATGATTTTAGTGAAGCATCATTAGATCTAATGAAATTAGCAAATTTGCAACTTTCTAGTTTATGTTGTTTAATACTTGATAAAAACAATAAATCTGTTAATTCTGATGAATTGATAGAATTTGCTAATAAGAATAATATTCATTATTTAACAATTAAAGAATTACAAGAATATCATAAAGTGAATGATGATTTAGTTGAGTGTACATCTATTGTTATTATGCCAACTAAATATGGAATTTTTAAAGCTCATTGTTATGTAAATAAATTAAATGGTGAACACCATGTTGCATTAGTTATGGGTGAATTGAATAATCCAAATAATGTAATGTGTCGTGTGCATTCAGAATGTTTAACAGGTGATGTTTTTGGATCATTACGTTGTGATTGCGGACCACAATTTGATAAAGCAATGAAAATGATTAGTGAAAACAAATCAGGTGTTCTACTATATATGAGACAAGAAGGTCGAGGAATTGGCTTAGTAAACAAATTAAGAGCCTATAAATTACAAGAACAAGGAATGGATACACTCCAAGCAAACCTTGCATTAGGATTTGAAGGTGATATGCGTGAATATTATATTGCAGCTCAAATTCTAAGAGATCTAAAAATTAAGTCACTTGAATTATTAACTAATAATCCAGAGAAACTAAATCAATTAGAAGACTATGGTATAAAAATAGCAAAAAGATTGCCAATAGAAATAGTTGCTAATGAATATGATGAATCATATTTAAAAACAAAAAAATCAAAAATGGGACATATGTTAGAAATTAGTATAAACAAATAATATTAAATAAAAAATACTAGAAGTAAATTAACCACTCTAGCATTTTTTATTTAATTAGAATTATTTACTTGTTTCGCAACAATCATCTTCACAGCAACAACATTCATTAGATTCTTCAGTTTCACAACCACAGTTGCATTCACAATCGCAACCACATGAACCATCACTGCAACAAGAATCTTTTTCAGATTCACAACAAGATTCATTAGAATCTTGGCAACAACAATTTTGTTCTTTTTCCATAATATTTCTCCTATTTAATAAAAATAAATAATCTATAATAAATAATTTTAAACCATTTGATGTAATAAATTTGATATTAAATCTTTAAAAACTAGTCTAATTAAATAGACTAGCAAATTCAATATTGAAAGTTTGGTTAAATTATATTAGAATATAGATAGCACTTTTGAAATTAGGATTAATATCAATATTAGGTAAAAAATACCATTATTCATATTTTTCCTTTTTTTATTATTTATACCAACAAATATAATATGAACCCAAAATAACAATATTGAATTATTGTTTTATTAACGAACATATTTGAGTTCCTTAATTAATTTAAATAGTTATTTGTTGTTTGTAAACCATCATCTAATAACTATAAATTTTGAGCCTTTAGATTAACAACGACTCATATAGAAATAGAAAAAAATATTTTAGCACATAAAATATAAATTATCAAATGCTAATTTATATTTGTTTTATTTAATAAAAGTAAATTATTTTTTTAAAACATATCCATCATTATCAAATTGATAATATAAATTAAATAATTCTTCATCAATTACAAATAATAAACTCTCATATTTGTATGGACTAAAAAATTTATTTTTATAAATTTTTGAATCAGAACAAAATTTATTTCATAAATTATTTGATTCTTCCATTTCATCTTGTCAATCAATTGCATATTGTACAAACATAATTTTATTAATTGGTTTATTTAAATTAGATGATTCAGTAAAACTAAAATAATAGCGAGATGATAGGATAAATTCTTCTTGAATTTGATTTAAAATATTGTTTTTCATATTTAATAATTTCTTTTAATTTAATTTTTAAAAATTTATTCATAACATTATATTAAATAAACTTAATATTTATTTTTATTTGAATGAATTATTTTTAATAAAATCAAAACAATAAGAAAACACTAATCATTTTATATATGATTAGTGTTTTTTTGTTTCTTAAATAATGTCTTGACTATGCAATTATGAATTTAAATTCACTTGTGTTGTAACCTAAACTAGTTAATTTATTTTTTATTGCATTTACAAGATCTGTCAATGTTTTATAATCTAGTAAAGAAATACCTTTTAAGTCAATTTCTTTGATTGATGGATATTTTTTAATTTGTCCAACTACTTCATTTACAACAGTACCAACTTTAACTTGACCTTGTGATGTAAGAACTAATTTAGTTGCAGTACTTGGATTAGTTACTACATCTCATCATTCACCAACTAATGAATCATTACTTGGTTTATCACTACCAATATTAACTTCAATTTGTCCATTTACAGAATTTGATGATCATTTTACATATGCAATATTAAAACGATTATCACTTTGTGATGGAATAAAGACATTATTTAATGTTTTAATTGGTGTATTACTAATATCTAATTGATAAATATAACCACCAGTTGAACTTCCTTGGAAATTACGTTCAAATTGACGTTGTCCATAAACAATATCAATTGCTTTTTGCAATTCATCATTTGTTAAATTAGTATGAGTTGATAAATCAATCATCGAAAAATTTGCTTGTCTAATATTGTAATTAGAATCATCAATATGATCATAAATCATATGTGTGTTATTTGATAAAATTAATGGATCAATTTTATTTGCTGAATTTGAATAAAATTCTAATTCTTGTACACTTGCAGGAATTTGAATTCCACGAAGTGAAGATAGTTGACTTCAATAACCTTCACTATAATCAATAATAGTCAATTTTTTAATTCCATTTGGAACTACTAATTTTTCTAATAATTCTTGAGATGCTTTACGAATTGTTACAAATTCAATTTTTGTATAACCATTTACAGAAGCTTCCATAAATGTATTAATTTTTTTAGCTAAATCATCAATTGACAAATTATCATTCATCATTTTGCCACAATCAAATTCAAGAGCATGAATTTTATTTGTTTTTCCAAAATATTGTGTTAATTCACTAGTTGGTGAATATTTAAAATATTTCATAGCAGCATAATCTTTTTTAGATGATAATACATTACCATTACTATTCATATATGTTTCATTAGTAATATCTCATCCATAGTAATCATTATGAATTACAGACATTGTACTACGTTCATTTGGATAGTTATGCATTCTTTCACTACTTAGAATAGGCATAAAATCACGTTGGTTGTAATATAAATTTGATTGGTATAATTCTTGTTCAGTTACTTGGTTCCCATATCGACTAATAACTGGTGTTTTTATATTACCACTTTGGAATTCTTTAGTAATTCTTGTGGTGTTACGATCAGATTGAGTTGAGTTTGAATTGTTAGAAATTTCATTCTTATTTAATTCAAAAAAACTAGATATTAATGTTCCTTCTTTAATTTCATTTTCATTAGAAATAATAGTGTCAGTTACATTATTATTAGTATTTTCTACAAATTCATCTTTTAATTCAATATTATTATTTTCAACATTTGCATCATTTGTAGATTCAATTGATGATAATTGATTATTAAAATTTTCATTTAATGATGAATTAGTTGTAGCATATGTATTGTTTTTTTTAGCAATTGTTATACTAGCAGTTACCCCACCAATAATTGCAAGACTACTAATTCCACTTAATAATCCAATTGTCAATTTTGTTTTCTTTTTCATTTGTTCCCTCCAATTGTTCCATTATTATAATTGTATAATAATAATAATAATAATGCAACCAACTCCATATAATATAGTTGGTTGCAAAAATTAGAAATGTTTTTTTAGTTTAATTTGCATTATATTAATATTTAGAAAATAAATAATTTACTGTATAAATTTTTAATTGTCAGATAATTTTTAATTTTTGTCAAAAATCAAAAATTATTTCATACTCTTTTTGTACATAATCAAGTATTGCATTTTCATATTTTTTTAATTGTTCACAATCTAATTTTGAAATTTTATTTTCATCATATTTTTCTCATTTTTGAATTCAATCATAATTACGCTGATAAATTATTGAAATACATAAATTTACAAGTTTATTATTTTTTTTATTTTTTAAATCTTCATGTTTTATTCTTAAATTTTTTAACTCAATAATCAAACTATCAAAAGAATTAATTTCTTTCTTTTTTTTCGGATATCTTGTTTATATTTTTATATATTTGTAAATTATATTCATCGATAAAATCAGAAAAATCAATGGCATTTCGAATAATTTTTCTTTCAATATCAGAAGGTTTTCATAATAAAAATTTTATTTCATTAAATAATTTAAAATTTTCTTTAAATTTCTTGTTTATATTACTTAATATTTCATTTTGAATTTCTTTTATTATTTCATTAAAAATTTCTGAATTATTTGACTCCACATTTTTTTAATATCCAGATTTATTTCATCAATATTAATTCGAAAAGTTTCTGAATCTTTTTCATCAAGAGTACCTATACAATAGTAAATTGGAAATTGTTTAATGGATTTATTTTTAGCACTAACAACATCTAAGGTATTCTCTGTTGTATTAACCATTTCAAAATCAATATAATATATTTTATTCATAGTAATAATTTCTATTTTATATTATTTGAAATAATTTTATTATAGTGATGATTTTTTTATATCAATTATTTTATTTAATAAGAAATTTTATACTAAATAAGAATGACGCTAGAACAAAACATATGAAAATCATCAATTAATGATGACAATTATTTCATATTATTTAAATTTTGTATTAATTACTAATATTTGATAAGTAACTAATCACGGCAAATAGTATTATTTAGTTTATGAAAGATTAAAAGTTTATAGATTAGAATTAGATTTTTGGAACAATCTTAGAGAAATATTATTGACTAATTAATTCATGGAGTAGTTATTTGATATTTAGTCTAAATCAATTTGAATAAAATATAAATTTCTTTGAATTAGATTATATTTTGGAACAATTTGGATTTTACTTGATCAATATAATTATTGTTTTAGTGCATCATCTATAAATCTAAAATCTAAAAATATGGATTTACTAATTCATTAAAAGATAAATTAGCTAAAGAGTTGCTAAATGAAGGTATAGAATTTAAAGATTATTGAAAAAATAAATAATGATTACTTGAACCATAGATTAATTGAATGGTTCAATATAAATCTTAATAATTGATAGAAGAAGGTACTACTAGATACTATATATTACTAAATTGTATTTATTAAGAAACATCTTTATGATACAAATTATTAAATGGTTAGTTTAGTGTTGTTGAGTTAGATTAATCTTATCTATGAATAAATAGACAATAAAAAAGACTAATATGAATTAAGTAATTTACTTAATTCATATTAGTCTTAATCATTATCCTAAATATATTATAGGATAATAATCTAACTTGTAACATATGAACTTAAAAAAATCTATATGTAAAAACAAATGAAGTTTTTTTTATTGTAATTATCTAGATAATTTCTGTATTTATTTAAATTTATTTTTTCAAGATAATATATATTTTTTAATTTTACATAATGAGTATTTTTAACTTTTTAGAATTAACTCCATTTAGCAATAATTCATAATTTCCAAATTCAAATTATCATTTTACAAAAAAGTTTTATACTACATAAGAATGATACCAAACCAAAACTTGTATTTCCATTAATTGAATAGCTAGTAGGTTTTATACTACATAAGAATGATACCAAGCCAAAACGTATATCTTTTCTTGAATACATTTGTAAAGTTTTATACTACATAAGAATGATACCAAACCAAAACGAATAAACATAATCAAAATTATTATCAATAGTTTTATACTACATAAGAATGATACCAAACCAAAACCTAATTTCTGATTAATAATTAATTCCAAATGTTTTATACTACATAAGAATGATACCAAACCAAAACTTT
>CAJUTA010000005.1 GCA_910589685.1 uncultured Ureaplasma sp. | reverse complement strand
TGTTCCGTTTGAGAAAACTAGTTTTGTGAAAGCAGTGTTTTGGAAAGCGTTGTTTCCAAATGCACTAATAGTTGAGTTTGATAAGTTTAATGAAGTTAAGTTAGTACATCCATCGAAGACGTTGCTGCCGATTGTAACTTTTCTTTAGTTTGCTAAATTAAATAATTTAATAATAAACAAGTCATGAAAATTAAGAGTTTTTATTCTTTCAAACTAATATTTAATTCATCTAAATCTTCTTTATTAACACTAGATGGAGCCTTTAACATTTGATCATATGCATTAGCATTTTTAGGGAATGCAATAACATCTTTAATGTTAGTTAAATTTAACATTAAAGTAATTAATCTATCTATTCCAATTGCAAGACCACCATGTGGTGGGACACCAAATTTAAATGCATTAAGTAAATATCCAAATTTATTATCAATTTCAAACTTTGACATACCTAAAATTTTAAACATTCTTTCTTGCATTTCTGGATTAGTAATTCGAATACTTCCACCACCCAATTCATAACCATTAAGAACTATATCATAAGCTTTTGCTAAAGCATCTTTTTGATTTATATCAAAGTTTTCATGATATTCATCTTGTGGTTGAGTGAAAGGATGATGGGCCGGTAAATAAATATTTTTTTCTTCATTATATTCATACAATGGTCAATTAACAATTCAAACAAATTGAAAATCATTAGATTTTTTTAAATTTAAAATGTCTGCTAAATTAACTCGAATAGCTCCTAGAGACTTATTTACAACATTTAACTCACCAATTACAAAAAGAATTGTTCCAAAATCTAAATTATTTTGTTGCAAATATTTAATAACTAGATCTTTTTCAATTTTCTTGCTAATAGAACCTGTTAATGAATCATCATTTTTATTATATGTTACTCATATTATGCTTTTTGCACCATTATCAATTGCAAACTTCTCTAATAAATTGATATCAGTTTTTTGTAAAATTGCATCACAAACAATTGATTTAAGAATAGTATTATTTTTCTTAACATTTGCGAATAATTCAAAATTAGATTTTGCAAAAAAATCTGAGCAATCATTTAGCTTTAAATCAAAACGTAAATCTGGTTTATCAGAACCATAATTATTCATTGCATCAATATAGTCCATTCTTTTAAATGGAGTTACAAGATCAATATTTAGATTTTCTTTAAAAATGTTTAATAAAAGATTTTCAATTAAATTTTGAATTTCTTTTTCGTTTGTAAAAGATAATTCCATATCTAATTGTGTAAATTCTGGTTGACGATCACTTCTTAAATCTTCATCTCTAAAACAACGAGCAATTTGATAATATCGATCAAATCCTGATACCATTAATAATTGCTTATAAATTTGAGGAGATTGAGGCAAAGCATAAAAGTTATTTGGATAAATACGCGAAGGAACTAAATAGTCTCTTGCACCCTCAGGTGTTGGCTTACCTAGAATTGGCGTTTCAATTTCAATGAAATTATTGTTAAATAAGAAATTACGAATGCTATGTATAACTTTACTTCTAAAAATAATATTATGTTGCATATTCGGTCTTCTTAAGTCAAGAAAACGATTAGACATTCTTACTTCTTCAAGAGCATCTGTTTCAGATTCAATAATTAATGGTGGAGTTTCTGAATTCGATAAAACAATAAGATTATTAACTAAAACTTCTATTTCATTTTTTTCATCACTATTACTTATTTTTTGATGGATTTCTCCTTCAATCATTACAACTGATTCACGCTTTAAGTTTTTTGCAATATCAAAATATTTATTTGTTTCATCTAGAATTACTTGCAAACTACCTGTTCTATCAGAAATTATTACAAAAATTAGTTTTCCTAGTTTTTTAACTTTTTTAACTCAGCCAAAAACTTTAACATGTTTATTTAATAAGTTTGAAGTAATTTCATTACAATAAAATCTTTTCATCTTTTTACCTAACTTTTAATAATTATATTTATCTCATTTTCTAAAACTTGTGATTTTATATTTGTTGTTAAATCTTCAATGTTTATTTTTTTATTTGTTGAATATACATCATCAACATAAATGAAATAATGTGCATTTTTCTTAATTGCATTATGGGCGTTTTTATCTTTTTTAAAATTAGTAAAACTTACAACAACATGTTTTCCTTGCTCTCTTAATTTTTGAGCAACATTAAGTGCTACTAGTGAGTTTTCAAAGTTAGATGCAGAAACATATACATCAACATTTTCATCTATATTAAAGTCATAATTTGTTTCATCTAGTGTAATTAATAATCTTTCTAAACCAATTGCAAAACCTAATCCAATTTCATTTGGTCCGCCTGTATTATAAATTAGATCAGAATATCTTCCACCACCAAGGATTGTTGTAGAAAATTCTGGATCACTTATGCTTGTGTATACAAACTCAAATACAATTCCTGTATAATAATCTAAACCTCTAACTAATGTATCATCTATTTCATATTTAATATTTCTATTCTTAATAGAATCAACAATATCATTAAAGATTTTGTCATCTTCTTCAGTTAAGTATTTTTTTAATTTTGGCGCATTAATCACAAAATCTTTTTTTGCATCTACTTTATCATCCAAAATTCTTAATGGATTAGTTGATAATCGATTAATTGAATCTTCTGATAAATCATTTCGATATTTTTCAAAATATTCTTTTAGCTCATTAATTCATTTTTGTCGTTGTGAAAAGTTACCAAGATAATTGATTTTTAGTGTTATGTATTTTGAAAGATTAAATTTATTAATAATATCAATTGCAAATAATAAGCATTCAATATCATATAAATGATTTGTTACATTTAAATATTCAATTCCAAATTGGTGGAACTCACGAAGTCTTCCGCTTTGTGGTCTTTCATATCTAAATAAATTTAAAACATAAAATAGTTTACTAACGCTATTATTGTTTGCATACATTTTATTTTCAACATATGCACGCACAACGCTACTAGTACCTTCAGGTCTTAAAGCAAGAACTCTTTGTTTTTTGTCAATAATAGTGTATAGTTCTTTTTGATTAATATCAGTTGTTTCACCAATTGATTTATTGAACAACTCAATTGATTCAAAAGTTGGAACATCAATTTGACTAAAATCATAGTTTGATGCTATTTCTTTTAATTTATCGATAATTGAATTAAATTTCTTTAATTGAATTCCATATCAATCAGTTGTTCCACGTGGTTTTTTGAAATTAATCATTTTTTATACAAGCCTTTAAAAATTCTAAATAAAGTAAATTTGGTTTATTTGGTCGTGATGTAAATTCAATATTTGCATAAGTTGAAAAATAAAATTTATGGTTATCTAATTGAACAAAATCTAAAAACTTATTATTTGTATTAAAACCTGATAATTTTAATGATTTATCAATTTTTTCTATAAATTCTTTATTAAATTCATAGTCATGAAAATGTCTTTCAGAAATTTTGCTTGATCCATAAATATTTGATAAATCAAATTTTATTTCACTACTTCTTGCTCCAACAACTGATTCATCACTTTTAATAAATACTTTTTCATATAAATTAGTAAATAATTCATTTGGTAAATGATTAATAATTACATTTTCAAATGCTTTTCCATATGATAAAGTTGGAATTGATTTATTTTCTAATTCTTTTAATAATTGTGATGTTCTTCTGAAATTATCTTTGTC
>CAJUTA010000004.1 GCA_910589685.1 uncultured Ureaplasma sp. | reverse complement strand
TAAAAATGTGAAATTATCTAATGAAGACAAAATTGCTCAAAGCATGTGAACATTCGAAGACCCTACAACCAAAACAATTATTAATGGTTTATCTGATTTCGGTAAAACACAATCACGTTTGATCATCCCAAGCAATGTTAGCGGAATTAGAAAAATTCTTCTAAATAAAGAAACAAATGAAATTGTAAAAGAAATTCAATTCAATAAAGGTTCTAAATTGGCTAACATCTACAACAATGCCTTTGAAGGATTTGTTGGATTGGATACAATCAACTTGCCGTCAAGTTTGAAATCAATTGGAACGGCTGCATTTAAAGGTTGTAGTAAACTAACAAAAATTAAAATTGACAATAATGTAGATAATGATTTATCATCTTTAGCAATTGCAGAAGTGCCTGAATCTTGTTTTGAAGGCTGCTCATTAATTAATAATCTTAAATTTGCTCAAGATATCAAAGCTCCACAAGCAAAAGCTTTCAAAGATTGCACATCTTTAAATTCAATTACTATTGGTAAAAATGAAGAAAATGATTTTACAAATTGTGACTGAACAAGAATTAATGAATCAGTTTTCGAAAACACTGGTGATCTAACAATAAAATTTCCACAATACTTAAATTCAATTGGTAGACGTGCTTTCGCTAAATCAAAAATCAAAACATTTAAATTAGATCAAGGCAATGTATTAAATGAAAATCAAAAATTAAAATTCATTGAAGAAGAAGCGTTCTACCAATGTCAAAATTATTTAAAAAATCTTCAAATTTTCACTTGAAATGGTAATAGTAATGGATTTTCAAGTACTGCTATAATCTTATTTGGTAATCGTGCATTTGCAGAAACGTCTATATCATTTTTTTCTAATACTTCCAACTATATTGATAATAATTTAGCAATGGGTTCATATCAAAACATATTTTTTAGTAAAATAGAAACTGTTAATTTTGGTGAAAGTGTTTTTGAAAATTCGTTTCATCCTCCATATAATATATCAAATGGAGAGGTTAATAATGTTTATGTTACAATTTATCCAAATTGAAAATTTAATGGAAAGAATGTATTTAAAAATACTGAATCCTCTATATGAATGAACACAGTTGAATTGGATGGTTTTAGTTGAACAAAAAATAATTTTGCAATAGATTGCTTTGGAGAATTAAAAACTGAATCTGGCCGTCCTAATACAAATGGATGAAATGGAATTTTAGCTTGATATAATAAAAATCAAAGTGGTAATAAATTTGATGTTAATAAAATGCCTCAAAATGCAAAAGATATTTTAAGTAGAATTTATCCATCAAATTTATATAAATTAGGAGTAAATGGTTTTAAATATTCATCTCCATTTGGTGGTACTATAAAAAATATTGGATTTACTTTTAAAAAATAATAATTTTAATTTTATAGATACTAAAAACTAAAAAATGTTAATGGGTTATCTTCATTTACATTCCCAAATTGAAATGTGAAATGCTCTCTTTCTAATTTGAATGGGTGCATTTAATGACATACAAACATATTTTAAATGAGGAAAGAGAAATTAAAAGAAATGAATCTAATTTTGCTCATAAAAAATATTTAAATAGAAAATGTGATTCACATTGTTTTTATTTAAAAAAAATAGACAAACAATACTCAAGCATTGAAATATCTTTATTTAAAATGAAACAAGATAAATTATTAGATTTATATCCATCAATAAGACAAATATACAATTGAATAAGATCATATTGTTGAATAATAAAATGAAAAGATAAACTAAGAATTTATTGCAAAAATAGAAAAAGAAAAATTTGTACATTTAGCAAATTCACAAATAGTTATGTATTACCAATATGAACTAGAAAAAAGTATTGATTTAAGAAATGAACATGGCTATTGAGAAATTGATCTAATAATAGGTAAAAGAGTCAATAGTTTTGCAAACATCTTAACAATGGTTAAATGAAAAACTATAATTTGTTATATAGCAAAAGTTTATAGCGAAAATCAAATGAAAATAGATTCTGAAATTTACAAAATAATTAAAACAAATAATTTAACTATAAAAAATAATAAAAATGAATAATTGAATTGAATTTGCAAAAATTGGATTACTTGTAAAATGAATAAATTGCAAAGTATATTATTGTGAACCTTATGCATCATATTAATGTGTCAATAATGAAAACTTTAATGTTTTGATTAGAGAAGATGATATAGGAAGGGATTCGATTTTACTTTATTAAGCAATGTGAAGATACAAGAGAAACACAAAATAAGATTAATAATATACCTAGAAAAGTATTAGGCATAAGAACAGTTTTGAAGTAAATCAATATTACATAAATTAAAAAAAACTATTTTTAGATAGTTTGTTATATTAAATATAAATTTTGCACTTTATATTTCAATAAAACAACATTAAATTAATGTTGTTTTATTGAAATATTCAAAACTTACTCATTACATTTTATTGTTTCTTGGATTTTACCATCAATTTTTCTAATAATGATAGTAGCAGATTTCTTACCAGCTAATTCCTTGGCTTTTTTAATAGCTTCTACTTTAGTAGGAACAAGTGCTGATACACGATCACAATTTTCCATTTTTATTTCTCAGCATTCTTTTTTGCCATCTTTATCTTTTCTAGCAGATAAATAGTAAATATTTCTTCCCTTAGTTTGTTTTTCATTTGCCATAAAATTTATCCTTAAATTATTTATTTTTATTTCATTTGAAATTAATTTTTATTAATAGAATAATTGTTTTTGATTCAATAAACATAAATGATATTTAATAATCTTCAAAATTTCATCCTCTGCAAATTCACTAACAGAAAAACACAAAACATTTGTATTTAAAAAAGTGGTCATTTTTGTTTTATTTGTTTTTGTTATATAGCTAATTTTAATTGAATCAAATTGGTTAGCAAGAAATTTTAAATTATTTGCATTATTCATAAATATATAACAAATACTATTAGTTGGTTCTTGTTTGATTTTGTCACATATTCTTAAAATATTGATTACATAATTATCATTATTACATCTAATAATTTTGTTGTAACGTTTATCAAGAAAACTAAAAATTTGATCTTGAATTGATTTTGAATCAAAGTTACCAGATAAATATATTTTTAATTTCTTAACTACCATAATTTCAAATATGCTAAATTATATATTATTTTTTAAGTAATTGATATTTAAATTGTTTAGAAACTTCATAACATCCAATCGCTACACTATTGGATACATTTATACAAATAAGATTTTCATTAATTGGGATCCTAATAAGATTATTTTGATATTTTTTCATAATTTCACTATCTATCCCATAATGCTCATTTCCAAAAACTAAATAAATATTCTTATCATCATAATTTAAGTAATTTATTTCATCAGGTGAATGGGTACCAATTTTTGTAAATAAGAAAAACTCACCATTATTTTTTTGTTCAAATTCATCCCAATTATCATATTCAAAAAAATCAATTTGATCAAAATGATTTGTTGATGATCTATTTAATCTTGATTTATTAAAAATAAATCCATATGGTCGAATTAAATGTAAGCTTGCATTAAAAGCTAAACAAGTTCTCGCAATATTACCAACATTTTCAATAATTGCTGGATGAAAAAATACAACATTTAATTTCATTTAATACTTTCTAAATAATTAATTATTTCATTTGTTAATCATGTTGGAGTAGATGCACCTGAAGTAATTGCTACTATATCGTTTTGATTAAAAGATATTTCTTTAATTTGCTCTAGTGAATTAACTAAAAATGTTTTTTTAATATTTTTAAATTTACCAATCTTTAATAGTTGTAAAGAATTGTTAGAATGTTTAGAGCCAACTACAATTAAAGTATCTGGAATTTCTTTTAAATTTAAAATTGCATTTTGGCGATCTATAGTGGCATTACATAAATCATTTTTAATTTGATAATTTTTAAAATGTGACTCAATAAAATCATAATATTCTTGCAAGTCAATTTTTGACAATGTTGTCTGATTTGATACTACTACATCTTTCTTGAAAAATCTTTTCATTCTTTTCAATTGATCCAATTTGTAAATAAATAAAATCTTATGAGAAATTTTAATTGTTGCATTACTTTCCGGATGATTTTTTTTACCAATATATATAACTGTCTTTTTTTGTTTTAAAGATTGCTTAATAAAATCATGCGTTTTATAAACAAATTCACAAGTAGTATCAATTACTTGAATTTGTTTCTTTTTTGCTAATTTAATTGTTTTTGCATCAGTACCATGCGCACTTAAAATTAAAATTGCATCTTTAGAGTTTTTTATTTTTTTAACTAGCTTATATCTAGTAGTATTTGTATCATCTAAAATAATTAAATTTGGTGAGCTAATCTTTTTAATCATCTCTTCGTTGTGTACAAATAACCCCAACATATAAATTCTTTTATTAGGATTATTTTTTATTGTTTGCTCAACAATTTTTCATGCATAAACAACTCCACAACAAAAACCACGAGGAGTAATCTTAATTAATTTCATTAATTTTTTTAATAATTGCTTCTAATTGATTAATGTAATTTTGTAATTTTTCTTTTTCTAAATCAATTTTTGCTTGAGGAGCTTTATTAATAAAATTTTCATTGGATAAAATTGTCTTACTACGTTGAACTTCAAATTCTAATTTTTCTTTTTGAGAATTTAATTTCAATAACAAATCATCATTAGATAAAGAATTAGAATTGTGGTATTTTAAAACAAATTCATTTGTTGTGAAAATAACACTATTTTCATTAACATTAGTAGAATTATTACTAATTTCAAAAAATAAAGGATTTAAAAATTGATTAAACAAATTAATTTTAGAATTATCTAATAAATTATTATCTGTTGTAGTTAAATCAAACTTAATTAAATCTCTATTTTTTAGTTTCATATCACTACGATATTTTTGACTTAGATTGATAACACTGATTAATTCATTAGCAAGATTAATTTTTTGTGAATCAATATCTAAATTAATTAAATCTGGATATTGTTCATTCATTATTGATTTATCTTTGAAGAAAAATTGAAAAATTTCTTCTGTAATGAATGGACATTGTGGATGAAGAATTTTTAAAATATTTAATAAAACAATGGTTAGCACTTTTATTGTTGTTTGATTATTATTTTTAACTAAATATTTTGTGAACTCTAAATAAGTGTTTAAGAAATCATCTCAAATAAATTCAATAATTTTTTTTGTTGCAACAACAAAATTAAATTTTTCAAATAATTGTTTTGTCGCAACTATTAATTCATTTAATTTATTAATAATTCACATATCTAAGATATTTAATTCATCAGGATTTAAACTTAAATTATTTAAATCTATTGCATTAGAATATTTCAAAATGTATTGCGAACCATTTCATAATTTATTTAAGAAATTTCGATTTGCTAAAACTTTTTCATCACTATAATTTAAATCTTCACCAAGTGCAGCTGTAGAAGTTAAGAATAATCTTAATGTATCAGCTCCATATTGATCAATTACATCCATTGGATCGATTCCATTACCCAACGATTTTGACATTTTTTTACCAAATTTGTCACGAATTAATCCATGAATTAAAACATTTTTAAATGGTTTCTTATTTGTAAAATGTTTACTAAACATCATCATTCTACTTACTCAAAAGAAAATAATATCATATCCAGTTACTAATACATCTGTTGGGAAATGTTCATTAAATAAATTGGTTTCATTTGGTCAATTTAATGTAACAAATGGTCATAATCCTGATGAAAATCATGTATCTAAAACATCTTCGTCTCTTATCCAATTTTCAATGTCTTTGGGTTCATTCAAATCACAATATATTTCATCATTATTTTTGTTATATCAAATTGGAATTTGATGTCCCCATCAAAGTTGACGACTAATACATCAATCTTCAATATTATTCAATCAATTTAATAATGTATCATTAAATTTTTGTGGATAAAAAATTACACAATCATCACTATTTTGCATTTCAATAACTTTTTCTGCTAATGGTTTCATTTTTATAAATCATTGCAATGATAAAAATGGTTCAATTATTACTCCGGTTCTTTCAGAATATGGGAGTTGATTATTGATTGTTTCAATTTTTTCTAATAATTCATTTTTATTGATTTCATTAACTAATTTGTCGCGACACTCAAATCTATCTAAATTTTGATATTTGCCGCAAACTTCATTCATTGTTCCATCTGGATTTAAAATATTAATTAATTTTAAATTGTGTTTTTTTGCTAGTGCATTGTCATTGAAATCATGAGCTGGGGTACATTTCATAACTCCTGTACCAAATTCAATATCAATATACTCATCAAAAATAACTGGTAATAATTCATTATTAGCAGGGTTAATAAATTTTTCATTTTTAACTCAATCATAACGACTATCATTAGGATTAATTACAAGACAAACATCACCAAACATTGTTTCAGGTCGCGAAGTAGCAACTACCAAATATTTAGTTTTTGACTCATTGTAATATTTGAAATAATACATTTTTGTTTGTGATTCTTTATAAATGACTTCAATATTACTAATAGCAGTCTGCAAAATTGGGTCTCAATTTACTAATTTTTTATCACGATAAATTAGTCCTTGTTTATACAATTCAACAAAAACAGTATTTACTGCATTATTGATGTCCTTATCCATTGTAAATTTTTCATATTTATAAGACAAAGCTAGTCCCATTTTTGCTCATTGTTTATGAATAAAATTAGCTTGATCATCTTTTCATATCATTAATTTTTCTAGAAATTTTTTACGACCAAGTGTAAAACGACTTTCATTACTTTCTGATTTTATAATGGATTCAAACTTTGTTTGAGTGGCAATTCCCGCATGATCAGTTCCAGGAACCCACAAAACATCATATCCATTCATTTTATGATATCTAATAATAGTATCTTGTAAACTTACATCTCAAGCATGACCTAAATGTAATTTTCCAGTTACATTTGGTGGTGGCAAAATAATTGTATATGGTTTTTTATCTGATTTTGGATTAAATAAATCATTTTTGATCCAAAAATCATAAATTTTACTTTCATAATTTAAATGATTATTTTTTTTATTTTCAAACATATTATTAATTTCCAATATATTACAAGATAATTTAAGTATTTATAATACCTGTTGTTTAACAAAATTAACTTTAATTATATAAAATTAATTAATAGTTATTTTTAAAAAAATAAATAAAAAAGCACCAATAAATATTGATGCTTTTATTTTGTTAAAAAATATCTAATTATTTAACATTTAATTTTAATTTATTAATTAAAGAACCAATTGGTTTAATTGAAAATAAAATTGATGGAATTAACAAAATCAATGCATATGGACAACCCATAGATGCTCCAACAATTGAACTAACTAATAAACACAATGATGCAATAATAAGAATAATATTAAGTATTTTTTTCATTGAAATTTGTCTTTCTTTAAATATTTGGAACAGTATTTTTAACACGTTCTTCTTTACTCATATTTGATAATTCAATAACTCTATTAACATCTAAATTTAATTTTTTAGCTAACATTGAACCATATATTTTACTAGCTTTATAACAAAGGGATGTTCATCGATATTGAATATTAATGTCTGCTTGTTTTAATGAATTTGACATATTATAAATTAGATGTTCTTTTTCTATATCATTAAGAACGCGATCAAATAAATCACCAGCTTGTTTGAAATCAACATCATTTAATTCATAATCGTGCCGACCTTTTTGCATATTGTTAATAGTTATACGCGGAACTGTATCAACATTATCACTATATAAAGAATCATTTAGTGAAGATGGTGTATAGTTAATTTTTCCTTCACTATTTCCATCAACTGTCATAAATCCATCACGTTGAGTTGAAAATGGACAGGCATTCTTTGGAGAATTAATTGGAATTTGTTGATAATTAACACCTAATCTATATCTATGAGCATCTTCATATGCAAATAGTCTTGCTTGTAACATTTTGTCAGGTGATGCTGAAATTCCTGGAATAAATCTTGCAGGACTAAATGCAGATTGTTCAACTTCGGCAAAATAATCTTTTGGATTTTTATCTAGAACCATAGTTCCAATTTCTATTAGTGGATAATCTTTTTGAGATCAAACCTTTGTAACATCAAAAGGATCATATTCTGTTGTATATATTTCTTCAGGTTTCATAATTTGAACATAAACAGTTCAACTAGGAAAATTACCATTTTCAATTGCATCATATAAATCTTGAGTAGCAAAATCAGGATTTTTTCCTGAAAGTTCAATTGATTCATCATCTGTTCAATTTTTTATTCCTTGATTAGTTTTGAAATGATATTTTACTCAAACATAATCAGTTTCATTTTTGTATCACATAAATGCATGTGAACTAAATCCATGCATATGACGATAAGTCATTGGAGTTCCTCTATCTGAAAATAGAATTGTGACCTGATGAATTGATTCTGGCGTTAAAGATCAAAAATCTCAAGCCATATTAGGATCTCTTAAATGAGTTTTTGGATGTCTTTTTTGAGAATGAATAAAATCAGGAAATTTCATTCCATCTCTTACGAAGAAGATAGGAGTATTATTACCCACCATATCGTAATTTCCTTCTTCTGTATAAAACTTAATTGCAAAACCACGAGGATCTCGTAGTGAATCAGATGAACCTAATTCCCCTGCAACTGTTGAGAATCTAATAAACAAAGGTGTTTTTTTATCTTTTTGAAACATCTTTGCTTTTGTATATTGACTCATATCATTAGTACACACAAAATATCCATGTGCACCAGCTCCTTTTGCATGAACAATTCGTTCTGGAATTCTTTCTCTAACAAAATGGGCTAGTTTTTCAATTAGAAGTTTATCTTCTAAAAATGTATATGTATTTCCAATGCCTTTTCCTGTTATTGAAGCATTATCATTTTCAACTACTAATCCATCATGATTAATAATTTTAGTTTGATTCATATTTTTTCTTTCTTCATTTGTATAAAAAAATAAATAATATTCAAAAATAAGAATAAAATTTTTGGATTATGAAAAATAAACTTATTTAGAAAAAACTAAATACCGAAAAGTTAAAATAAGGTAATCATACTTTTAAAAAGTACTATATTATGAATTTTTATTAATATCTTTATAATATTATTTATTACAAATCATATATTGGTTTATTGACTTCATTATATATCAAAAATAAAATATAAAAACATTAAAAAATAATTTATTTTTATAATAAATAAATTAAAAAATAAGAATTAACATTAGAAACTCTATTGCAAATTCTTATTTATATACATTATTAATTAAAATTATTTTTGAGCTATCTTATTGATAATTGATTTGATAATATTGATATTTGTTTTTTGCTTACTGCTTACACAAATTATATTATCCTGATTTAATTTAAAAACTTCTTGAACTTTTTTAAGTTGCTCTTTTAATTTCCCAAATTTAACTTTATCTATCTTAGTTAAAATTAAAAAATAAGAAAAATTAAATTTTTTTGATATTTTTTTTAATTCATTAGATATTTCTAAATCTTGTTCAGTAATAACATCAACAGTACATAATTGAAAAATAGCAAATAATTTTTTTGAATAGTTAAGATATTCAAAAATTAAAGCTTGAATTTTTTCACTATCTGATTTGCTTGTTTTCGAATAACCATATCCTGGTAAATCTACTAAAACAACATTATCAAAATCAAAAAAATTAACTAATTGAGTTTTTCCTGGAACACTAGAAACTTTTGATATTGGTTGATTTGCTAATGCATTAATCAAACTAGATTTTCCTGCATTTGACCTACCTACAAAACATATTTGTTTTCGTTTATCTTCATAATATTCAGAAACAAAATTAGCAGACTTAATAAATTTTGCCATCTATTTAATTTTTACTGCTTTATTATAAATTTCATTAATTTGTTGTTCAGTTGGTTTACGTCCAACTTGTGTATAAATCATTCTAATTGTATCTTTACTAATTGGCGGATTTTTCTTTAATTGATTTTTGATGATTTTACGAGCTAAAAATCAACCACCAACAAATCCAATTATTAAACAAAGAATACTAACTCCAACTACTAATCCTGCAATTGCACCACTACTCATATAATTACTCCTTAGTGTAAATAATCAATATGTTAATTATACAAAATTAATTATTATTTTATTTTCCATAAATTAAGATTCTTTCAATTGAATTTGCTTGTTTTGTTTGTTCATTTAAATCAATAATAACTGCACAAAATTGGAAATTTAAAGATGTTTCTTCTTCAACAACAATATGACTAATTTCATTTTTAAAATACTTAATTATATTTTGTGGTTTAGCACCTAATATTCCATCTGATGGACCAGTTGAACCAACATCAGTGATAAAAGCAGTTCCAGAATTTACTCTATTGTCAGCTGTTTGAATATGTGTGTGTGTCCCAATAATTGCTGATACTTTTCCTTTAAATTCAAAAAATAAAGCATTTTTCTCACCAGTGCTTTCACTATGAAAATCAACAATATGAAAATCACTTTCAGATTGATCAAAATTAATAATTTCTTGTAGTGAAACAAATGGATTTGTTTGGATATTGTTAAATCTTATTGAATTACCTATTAAATTTGTAATTCTAACTTTGAAGTTATTTATTTTAACAATTTTACTACCACTACCATATTGACTAAATTTATGTTGAAAATTAATATTATACGGTCTAATAATATTCATTTTTGTGACTAATAAATTATATATATCATCATTATTTCAAGTATGATTCCCCATTGTAAAAAAATCTATACCATATTTATTAAGTAATAAATAATCAGTTGATGATAAACTACGACAATTTGTTGTATTTTCTCCATTAGCAATAACAAAATCTATTTTATTTTCATCTTTAATTTTTTGTAAAACTTTGCTAATTGCACTTATTCCCGTTTTTCCAAATATGTCACCAATAAATAATATTTTCATATTAAACTAACACCATACTATCAAATTTGACAAATAATTCATTCATTGCATCATTTTCAAATAAATCAGAATTTAATGAATTTTCTTTTAATGAAATTGCTAATTTAAATCCATTAAAATTATCAACAATTTTCTTAACTTTTTGATTTCATATAAAACCATATTTTTCATAATTAACCAAAACAGGAATAATTATTAAATCAACTTTATTTAAATCATAAAGATACTTTTTATTAAAAATAATTTTTTCTTTTGTTCTATTGTCTAAATCATAAATTGATTCAATTTTATTACAAATATAAAGATTATCTTTTTCTTCTAAATAAGTTGTAACAATACCATTTTTTATCAAATCATCAGCAATTGGTAATGTTTCGAAACTATCCAATAAATCATTAACAAAACAAACACTATTAATGTTATAGGACAATAATTGTTTTATTGTTTTTTTATAAATTTTATGATTATTTAAATAATATTGGCTAGTCGTTTGATTATGTCAATTTTGAAAATATTTTTGAATTATTTTAAAATTATTTAAATTCATTATTCTACTTTTCTCTTTATAGATTTATGGTTATAAACAATTTTTTTAATTTTATGAGGAGGTGGAAATGAAATTTCTAAAATATCATTAGATATTCCTATAACATAACCTGTTCCAAAAACAGTATGAACAATACATTCACCAACACTATATGTATTTTGTTGATCAGAATTATAGTATTCTTCTTTATTGATTTTCTTATTATTTTTTGAATCAAATCATTTCAATTCTAAATCACTCATTTTTCTAAATGATTTTTTATATTTATCTATTAATTCAGGACCAATTTCATTAACAAATCGTGAGACTACAAAACTTTTTTTAGTTTCAAAATCAAAGCCTTCGTTTGTACATAAATATAATTCTTTTTTTGCACGTGTGATTGCAACATAGGCTAATCTTCGTTCTTCATCTAGTCCATCAACAATGCTATGAAGTGATGGGAAAATTCCATCATTAAAGCTTACTAAAAATACATATTCATATTCTAAACCCTTTGAAGAATGAATTGTTGATAATGTGACAGCATCTTCAATTTTTTTCTTATCATCAAGCACTGTATATAAAGCAATTTCATGTAAATAACTTGATAAAGACCATTCTTCGGTGCTCTTATTTTTAAAATTTATAATTGATTCTTTTAATTCCAATAAGTTTTTCTTGATAGATTCAGCCTTCTTTTGATCTTGTTTTTCAACATAATTTATATAGTCGATTTTTTTCAATAAATAATCAAAAAAACTTCCTATATCATTTTGATTTTGTGATTTTAAATCATCTAGTAAATCAATAAATTGTTGAATTGCAAGATGCTGAGATTCCGTTAAAACATCAATATTATTATGATCATATATTGCTTTTAAAAATGAAATATTTTGATCATAAGAATATTTCAAAATGTAATTTACAACTTGATCACTAATTTTACGACGTGGTAAATTAATAATCCGACGTAAACTCATTTCATCACCATTATTTATTACTTGTAAATAAGCTAAAATATCTTTAATTTCAGATCTTTGATAAAATTTAAACCCACCGTATAAGTTATATTTAATACCATAGTAAATTAATGATTGTTCGTATGAACGAGATAAATAATTACTACGATACAATATTGCAATATTTTTTAGATTAACTCCACTATCTTTTAACTCATTAATTTTTCTTGCAACAAATGCACTTTCCTCATCAAGACTATTAAATTCACATAATATTGGTTTAATATGATCATCTTTAGTACTAAATAAACGCTTATCAACTCTATTTTTATTATTAATAATTAATGCATTAGCAGCATTTAAAATTTGATTTGTTGAACGATAATTTTGTTCTAATTTCAATATTTCAATTTCAGGATTATGTGACATGAACTTAGCAATTATATTAGGATCTGCTCCTCTAAAAGTATAAATAATTTGATCTTCATCACCGACGGCAAAAACGTCAAAATGTTCATTTGCTAAATTTTCTATTAGTTTGAATTGGCTATAGTTTGTATCTTGAAATTCATCAATTAAAATACAATCAAAGCGATTCGATCATTTTTGTTTAACATTAGGAAAATTTGATAATAATTCATTAGTAAAGTTAATAATATCATTGAAATCTAGATAATTGTAATCAATAAATTTTTTATTGTAGCATTCAAATAAAGTCATAAAAGTTCTAAAAACTTTATCATCTTCAATTTTTAATTTTTTTCTAATTTCAAATTTTGATAATTGCTCAATTGTATATAAATTGGACTTAATTTTATCAATAATATATAAAGCATTTTTATAACTCAAAACATTCTTATCTAACTTTTGGTCTTCATAAATTGTTTTTAAAATTAATAAAGATTCTTCATCATCAATTATTTTAAAATTATTATTTCTTCCTAAATAATTAATATCTTCAACAAGAATGCGAATACAAATTTTATGAAATGTACCAATTCAATTTAGTGAAGTACCAATTTCTAAACTAATTCTTTCATTCATTTCGTTTGCAGCTTTATTTGTAAATGTAATGGCTAAAATTCTATTGGAATTTAAACCAATTTCATTAACTAAATAAGCTATACGACTAACTAAAATTGTTGTTTTCCCCGTCCCTGCTCCAGCCATAACAATTATAGGAGCAATTGGGTATGTAACAACCTTAAGTTGTTGTTCATTCAATTTATTCATATTTCATTAATTTGAAAAGATTTTATTATGCAAATAAAGTTTATTTTACTTTAATTAGTTTGATATTACCTATTAATTTACATAGTTGATAAATATTAATATGTTAAAATAAACTTAATTAACAAGATGACTTGTTTAAACAGTTTTATTTATAGTATATAGGATATTAAAATGGATAATAAAATGGATTTAAATTCCACTTATATTTATGCATTAGGTGGTTTAGATGAAATTGGAAAAAATAGTTATGTTATTGAAGATAATGATTCTTTAGTAATTGTAGATGCAGGAATTAAATTCACTAATGAAACATATTCTGGATTCAATGGAATGATTGCAAATTATGAATCATTATTAGAGAAAAAAGATAAAATTAAAGCATTGGTAATTACACATGGTCATGAAGATCATATTGGTGCGATTCCGCATTTATTACGCCAATTACATATTAAAAAAATAATTGCCCCTGCATTACCTGTTGAATTAATAAAAAAACGTCTATCAGAACATAAGGATATAGAACCAGTTGAAATGTTATCATATTCAGATGATTCAATGTTTCAATTAGGGTCGATTAAAATTGATTTTTTACGAGTTTGTCATAGTATTCCAGATGCATTTGCAGTTGTATTTGAAACACCTAATGGAAAAATAGTTGAAAGTGGGGATTTTAGATTTGACTTTGCAACTGATGGTGATCAAACAAATTTAGCTAAAATGATGCAAATAGGAATGCGTGGGATTGATGTTCTTTTATGTGAATCAACATCATCAGAAGTTCCAGGTTTTAGTGAATCAGAAAAATATATTATTAAAAATATTGAAGATTATATTAAAGCAGCTCCTGGAAGAGTGTTTGTTTCTACTTTTTCAAGTAATTTATCAAGAATTGAAGAAATAATTGTAATTGCAATAAATTTAAATAAAAAAGTTGCAATTATGGGAAAAAGTATGGAAGCTAATGTAAAAATTAGTCGAAAACTTGGATATTTAAAAGCTAAAGATAGTGATTTTATTCAATCAAAAGATATTAAAAATTATCCTGATAATGAAATTTTAGTTATTTTAACAGGTAGTCAGGGTGAACCAACAGCTGCATTGAATATGATGGCTCAAGGTAAACATAGTAAAATTTCTTTGAAACCTAATGATACTGTAATACTATCTTCAAATCCTATTCCTGGAAATTTTGCTCAAGTTGAAACACTAATAAATAACTTATATCGTCATGGTGTAATAGTTAGAGAAAATCATCCAGATAAAAAAATTCACTCTTCTGGACATGCAACAAGAAGTGAACAACAATTGTTAATTCGAGGAATAAATTCACGATATTTAGTTCCTATTCACGGTGAATATAAAATGTTGAAAACCCTAAAAAAGAATGCTACTGATTTAGGATATGATGAAAAAGATATTATCATTGTTAGAAATGGTGATGTATTACAACTAAAAGATAAAAAATTAACTCATTTAGTTGGAGTTAGAAAAGCTTATGAATCTGTTTTAGTAAATGGTGTTGAAGTTAGTGCACATACAAAGCAATTGTTAAGTGAAAGAAACCAATTATCAAATGATGGAATTGTAAATGTTGTATTGCAATATAGTATTAAAAATAGTAAAGTATACGACACTACTATTTCTACAAGGGGTTGCTTTTATGCAAGCGACAATATTCAATTATTGAATCGATTGTTAGGGTCAATTAAAAAAGAGTTTAATTCATCTATTAAAATGGATAATTTTCAATTTACAGATAGTTCAATTAATGAAATTAGAAAAAAACTATTTGAAATAGTTAAAGCATCTATTTGAAGAATAAAAAAGAAAAATCCAATTATTTGTTTTGATTTTGTTAATATAGATGAAGTTAAAGATTTGGTTAGCAACAATAAATTTATTTCAATCGATACTAAAAATGATATATCAAAAATAATGAATGAACCAGAAAAAGAAGAACAAATAGATGATTAATATAAAAATAATCATTATTAACAAATAGAAGTAGGTAATATTATCTACTTTTATTTGTTAATTAATTAACTATAGATAATTGAAAATTTCAAAAAAAATACTAAGTGATATAAAAATTTTACTAGCTAACAAAGATTAGTTCTATTTTATAAGACTCTAGGTTAAAGTTTTCTATGAAAACATAGATAATAAAAAGATTAGAACACTAAACAACAAATTATTTGTTATTATTTTTCTAATCTTACTTATTATCCTAAGTATATTAAATGATAATTTTACCTAACTTGTAATATAGAACTAAAAAATTATCATTTTTTTTCTCCATCAGATTTATTTCTGATAGAGTTTTTTATTATTAAATTTTCTAATTTTCAGTCTTTAAAACTTGAACAAACACATCTTGTGGAACTTCGACTTGTCCTATTGCTTTTAATTTTTTCTTTCCTTCTTTTTGTTGTTCTAGTAATTTTTTCTTTCGAGATATATCTCCACCATAACATTTAGCAAGAACATTTTTTCGATATGATTTTATTGTTTCACGAGCAATTATTTTTGATCCAATTGCAGCTTGCACTGGAATTTCAAATTGATGTCTTGGAATTAATTCTTTTAATTTTTCAACAATAATTTTAGATTTATGATATGCAAAATCTCGATGTGTTATGAAGCTTAATGCATCAACTTTTTGTCCATTTAACATTAAGTCAACTTTAACTAAATTTTCACTTTGATATCCAATTAATTCATAATCCATAGTTGCATATCCTTTAGTAATAGATTTCATTTTGTCAAAAAATGAATACATGATTTCTGCTAATGGTAATTCATAAATTAATTTTCTACGATAATCATCCAAGTAAATTAAATCAATGTAAGTTCCACGATATTTTTGACAAATTTCCATAATAGGGCCAACATAGTCATTTGGAACAACAATTTCCAATTTGACAAATGGTTCTTCAATATAATCAATCTCTGTTTTTTCTGGTAATTTAGATGGATTGTCAATTTTTAAAATTTCCTTATTTGTTTTATGAACTAAATATTCAACTGATGGAGCTGTCATTATTAATTCAATATTAAATTCACGAGCAATTCTTTCTTTAATTACATCCATATGTAATAATCCTAAAAAACCACAACGAATTCCAAATCCTAAAGCTTGAGAAGTTTCTAGTTCATAAACAAGTGATGAATCACTTAAAGAAATTTTCGACATTGCTTCTTTTAATTCTTCAAATTTATTTGTATCAACAGGATACAAACCGCAATATACCATTGGTTGAATTTTAGTGTATCCAGGTAATGGTTCTAAACAAGGATTGTCAACATGTGTAACTGTATCACCAACATTAACATCTTTTGCAGTCTTAATACTAGCTGTAAATCATCCAACCTCGCCTGATACTAATTCATCTTTGTTAACATTTTTTGGAGTTTTTATTCCCACTTCAGTAACAATAAATTCTTTACCTGTGCTCATCATTTTAATTGTGTCATTAGGTTTCAAAATTCCATTTTTAATTCTAATTAAACAAATAACACCTTTATAGGCATCATAATATGAGTCAAATATCAATGCTTGTAATGGTTTTTTATCATCATTATTTTGAGGTGGTGGACAATATTTAACAATTGCCTCTAAAACATCTTGTACATTTAATCCTGTTTTCGCAGAAACCAATGGAGCATTAGAAGTGTCTAAACCAATAACATTTTCAATGCTTTTTTTAACTTCTTCTACATTGGCAGATGGTAAATCAATCTTATTAATAACTGGAATTATTTCTAATCCATTTTCTAAAGCTAAATAAACATTTGACAATGTTTGAGCTTCAATCCCTTGAGCTGCATCCACAACTAAAATAGCTCCTTCACAAGCAGCTAAACTACGACTTACTTCATATGTAAAGTCAACATGACCTGGTGTGTCAATTAAATGAAAAATATAATCATTTCCATCTTTAGAATGATATTTTAATTGCACAGCATTTAATTTAATAGTAATTCCACGTTCTCGTTCAATATCCATTGAATCAAGAATTTGATCTTTCATTTCGCGAATTGTTAAAGTGTTAGTAATTTCTATGATTCTATCACTTAAAGTAGATTTACCATGATCAATATGAGCAATAATACTAAAATTACGAATATATTTTTTATCAATAAGCATATTTAAAATTATTCTATTATTATTTTAATAATAGTAAATTATTTTTTTTAAATCAAGTATTATATTAGTTTGAAAATATTTAAATAATTTTTTCTTTGTTTATTGCTTCAACAACAAGTTTTGCTTTTTTAGGAGATAAAATTTGCAATAATTCATTCTCTGTTAAATTTTTAATTGAAGATATATTAGGATAATTTTGCAAAATTTTATTTTTTGATTTTTCGCCTAAACCTTTTATTTCATCTAAAAAAGAATTAATCATTGATTTTATATGTTTATTTCGATAAAAACTAATTGCATAATTATGCACTTCATTTTGAATATTGCAAAGTAAATTAAATAAGCCACTTTTACGATCTAACTCTATTTCATTCCCATTTGTAAGAACTAATGAACGAGTTTGATGTTTATCATTTTTTTTCAATCCTACAACACAGACATCATTTTCAATATTTAATTCTTTTAAACTATTCATTGCTGCATGGATTTGAATTCTTCCACCATCAACAATAATTAGATCTGGCAATTTCAATTTACTATCTAATAAGTGTTTGTATCTGCGGTAGACAACTTCTTGCATATATTGAAAATCACTCTTATTTTTAATTGTATGTAAATTGTATTTACGATATTCTTTTTTTTGCGGTAATCCATCTTTAAAAGAAACCATTCCACTAATAGAATGTTTCAAATTAATATTTGAATTATCAAATGCCTCAATAACTTCGATATTGGGCAAATTTAAAATTTTTGCTAATTGATTACATGCACCTATTGTTGAATCATAATTGCGTTGTTCAATAAGACGATTATTTAAAAGATAGGATTTTGCATTAGTAATTCCCATTTGCATGATTTCTTTTTCTTTAGAATTTGGGACACTGAATTTTATTTTAAAATAATTACCTAATTCATCTAATTTTTCATTATTTAACATAATTATTACTTTTTCTGGTAATAAATTATTTGAATAATATTGAATTATGATATTAACAAGCAATTCATCAAATTCATTATATTCATCATAAATTTTGTGAATTCCATTATATTTTGAAATTAATGATCCATTTAAATATGTAAAAATATTAAAAACAATATAATCATTTTCTTGATAATAACAAAAATAGTCACAATGTTTTTTTTGAATAATTTCAACAATTTGACTCTCATGTAAATTATTAAGACAAGTTAATAAATTTTTGTACTTTTCTGCATGTTCAAAATCCAATCTCTCAACTGCTTTATTTTCCAAATCAATAATAAATTTTTGTAATTGATCATTTTGACTAGAAAATAAATCATCAACACATTTTCTTCATTTATTTGCTAAATCTATCCTATTTATTTCGTTAATTGAACTAATATTTTCATTTTGCATATAGAGTTGTAAAAAAACACTTATTTGATTCTTCAATGGACCATTACGATTAAATGGTGATATTTCATTTAGAAACTTATATAATTCATACGCATTAAATTTACTATCTGCTAATGGACCATAATATTTTCCATTAACCTTATTATATTTATGTGTATAAACTAATTGTGGCTCCTGAGAATTTGTTAAAACAATATAGGGATATTTTGTTGATTCTTTCAATAAAATGTTATATTTTGGTCAATATTTACGAATTAAATTATTTTCTAAAATTAATGCTTCGTTTGGATTGTTTACAATAATGTAATCTAAATCATAAATTTCATTAACAAGCAACATTGTTTTCCGATTTGTTGTTGAATCAAAATATTGGTGAGTTCGATTAAATAAATTCTTTGCTTTACCAACATAAATGACATTATTGAATTTATTTTTTCATAAATAGCAACCAGATTTTTTTGGTATTATTTTTAATTTTTCTTTTAATATTTCATTCATTTATAAGTATTTTTTTAAAAGCTTTCCAATTCTTTCTAATGAAACATAAATTTCATATTGTTCATTAGTAAATAATTTATATTCTAAAAAATTATTATAAATTTTTAATCCTAAATCATGAACTGTTACCATTGTAATTTCATTATAATCTAGTGACAAAATAAGCTTATTTTCACAAACAACTACTAATCTTTTGTTAGTTAACAAGATATTAGCATTTTTGCAAATATTAACAGATAAACTATTTGTATTTTTTTGTAAAACTAGAATATTGTAAATATATCAAATTTCTTCATCTTGATACAATGAAAAATCAATCATTAATTTTTTAATATTTCTTGTTTTAGAAAAAGTTATACTATTTATTCTGTTTAGATAGTTTAATTCATTTGTATTAAGTTTTTCTTTTAAGTTTAAAAAAGACAAAAGCTTGTTGCAATCATTTACAAATCAACTTTCATATACTTGATTAGAAATTAATCATTTTTTAAATGCTTCAAAACAATATGAAATAAAAAAAGATTCAAATTTTAAATCATATAAATTCAAAAAATTTCTTTTTTTTCAATTAAAAACATTTTTAATAGGTAATTTTTTATTTAATAAAAACATATACTTTTCAAATTCAATGTTTTTATTAGTAAATTGATTATTTCGAAAAAATAAATTATCAATATTTTCTTTCATAATTTAATTATATAAGTATTAAAAAATAATAAAAGCATTAAGGAAAGATAAAAAAATATTTATTCATTCAAATGAACAAATAAATATTTAAATTATTATCAATTTATTAATATATTGAAATATATACTATTAGAAATTTATATTATTTTGATTGGTTAGCACGTAAAGCTAAACGAGATTTTAAACGATTAGCTTTGTTTTTATGAATAATATTTTTGCGAGCAACAGTATCAATTACTTTGTATGCTTCATTTAATTGTTCACTTGTTGAATTAATACGAGTTTTTTTAACAATTGTACGCATTTTAGATAATTGTGGATGATTGTTTTTATTAACTTTTGTGTCTTGACGACAACTTTTTTCATTTGATTTAATATTTGGCATTATTTTCCCTTAACTAATAGTAATATAAAAAAGAATAACAATTAATTATATAATATATTTGCATGAAATGTAACAAAAACAAAATTTTTAATTTTATTGTTCCATTAGTTAATCAGAAAATCAATAATATTAATCTGGCGATTAAAATTAAAATAATTAAAGAAAATTTATATGATAATTTTATTAAAAGTATATATTATCATTTGTCTAATGAAATAACAAATTTTATAGTAGAAAAGATTAATGAAATTGATGTAAAACTAATTGAAAAAAGATTAGATAAAATAATCAAATTATATTTATAAACATTATAGAAAGAAGCAATTATGAAAAAAATGACAGGATCAGAAATTAGACAAAGTTGAATTGACTTTTTTATCGAAAAAAATCACTATTTTTTAAAACCAGCAAGTTTAATTCCAAATAATGACCCATCCTTATTATGAATTAATAGTGGAGTTGCAACTTTAAAAGATTATTTTAGTGGAAAATCGAACCCTCCATCACCTAGATTAGTGAATTCACAAAAAGCATTAAGAACTAATGATTTTTTCAATGTTGGTAAAACTTCTAGACATCAAACGTTTTTTGAAATGTTAGGTAACTTTTCTATCGGTGATTATTTTAAAATTGAAGCAATTAATTTTGCGTTTGAACTATTAATTAAGAAATGAGAAATTGATCCTAATCTCTTGTGAATAACTGTTTTTGAGGATGATGAAATTACTTATAATGAATGAATTAAATTGGGAATAAATAAAAATCAAATTATTAAATGTGGAAAAGATAGAAATTTCTGAGATGTTGGTAATGGACCATGTGGACCATGTACTGAAATCTATTATGATCGTGGATTAAAATATGATCCAAAAAATATTGGTGAAAGTTTAATGATTAATGATATTGAAAATGATAGATATGTTGAAATATGAAATATAGTATTTAGTCAATTCAATAATGATGGTAAAGACAATTACACTGAATTATTAAGAAAAAATATTGATACTGGAGCTGGTCTTGAAAGAATTGCATCAATTAGTCAAGATGTGCCAACAAATTTTGATACTGATTTATTTCAAAACATTATTCAAGAAATCCAATCATTCACTAAATTAAAATATGACATAAATTCATACTTTAACAATGATGATGAGCAAACAAAAATTAACTACTACTATAAAGTTATTACAGATCACTTAAGAGCGAGTGTATTTGCTATTGCTGATGGAGCAATTCCTTCAAATAAAGATCGTGGATATATTTTGAGAAGATTAATTAGAAGAGCAATTGTTTTCTTAAATAAATTAAAGATAAATGATAAAAATTCTATTATAAAAATTATTGATTCAATAATAAATACAATGCAACCATTTTATTCATATTTATTAAACGAAAGAAATAATATTTGTGATGTTATTTTGCATGAATATACAATTTTTAATGCAACTTTCTTACAAGGACTAAAAATAATTAATAATGCAATTGCAAATAATTCTTTAAACAATGAAACAGTCTTTAACTTAGTTACAACATATGGTTTTCCAATTGAAAGTATCAAAGAAATAGCAAATGAACATAATTTAGAAGTTGATGAAGAAGAATATAAAAGACGTTTTGCAATTCATCAAAAAGTATCACAATCAAATAGACAAGAAATTGCTATGGATAGTCAAAATAATAGTTTAATTTCATTAACAGTTGAATCAAAGTTTCACTATGATAAAAATGAAATGGATTCAAAAATAATTAAACTATATGATGAAAATTTTAACGAAGTCAATGAATTAAATAATTCGGATGGTTATGTTGTTTTTGATAATACAGTATTTTATGCAACTAGTGGTGGGCAAATTAATGACACTGGATTAATTGATGACAAATACTTTGTAGACAATGTTATTAAAGCACCAAATTTGCAACATGTACATCATGTAATAAATGCAACATTAAAAATTGGGCAAATAGTTCATATTGTTATAAACAATGATGATCGAAAAATATGTATGGCACACCATACAAGTGAACATTTATTGCAATCTGCATTAATTAACACTGTTAATAGCAATATAAAACAATTAGGAGCATTCAAATCACCTGAAAAATTTACTTTTGATTTTCAAAATCCTAATAAATTGTCTGATGAACAATTAACTAAAATTGTTCAATGAGTAAATAATATTGTTAAACAAAACATCCCTGTAGAAGTTTTAATGATGACATTAGATGAAGCAAAAAAATCGGGCGCAATTGGACATTTTGAAGATGTTTATAAAAAAATTCAGGGTTTGCTAAGAGTAATTAAAGTTGGTGATGTGTCAATGGAATTATGTGGTGGAACACATGTTAAAAATACATCTGATATTGAACAATTTGCGATTATTTCTCATTATTCACGTCGAGCTGGAGAATGAAGAATTGAAGCAATTTCTACAAATAAAAATATTCAAAAATATTGCGATGAATATCAAGAAAAATTATTTGAAATTTATCAAAACGAATTAAATTCATTTAAAAAAATGAATTTTAAAACTAGTCAATTAGAAGAAATATATAAAAATTGAAAAGAAAAAATTTCTAGCTCAATGCTATGGAAATATGCTCAATATTTAAATGATTTTAAAAATGATATTTCACTATTAAAAAACAAATTAATTAAAGATAACTTAGAAATTGATGTTGTTAACATTAAAAATGAATATAATAAAATTTCATCAAAAAAACTTTATTTCGTTTTCAATAATAAATATTCAATTGATGCAATTAATTCAGCAATAATTGAGCTTTCTAATGAAAATAAAGAAAATATTTACATTGCTATTTCTATTAATGATGACAAAATGCAATATATTGTTATTACAAATAAAAATAGTGGGTTAGATGTTCAAGCAATTATTCAAAAAATTAATGAATTATCTAATGGAAAAGGAGCAGGAAAACCAACATTTGGTCGTGGTGGATCGAGTGATATCAGCAAATTAGATAATATAACTAATTGACTTGATAATTTGGGTTATAATCATGCGTAAATTAGGATTGGATTTTGGTACTAAAATTTGCGGTTTTGCTATCACAGATGAATTAAGTATTTTGGCAAATGCATTAGAAAATTTTGAAAGAAAAAATGATGATTTACAAGAAATAGTAAATAGAATTGAATATTGACAAAATTTTTATGAGAATAAAATTGATACTATTGTAATTGGATTACCAACAAATGTTAATGGATCAGATAATCCTCGCACAATTCTAGTTCGTGAATTTGTTGATTACTTAAAAAATAATTGAAAGAATCCGATTAAAATTGTGATGAGTGATGAACGTTTTACTACTCAAATTGCAACACAATATCTTAAGGATATGAATTTGAAAGCAAGTAAGATTAAAAAAATAAAAGATAAAATTAGTGCAGTAATTATTTTAGAAGATTATTTAAGAACAATTAATTTTTAAATTAGTAATATTTTTATTTCCATAATTATATATTTATGGAAAGATGAAATTAATAAAACAAGAAGCATTCAATGAATGTGGTATAAGTTGTGCAAATATGTTAATAAATTATTACTATCAATGTAGTAATAATTTTCGCTATGAATTATTGAATCAAATAAATTTAACTAATTCTGGGATTAGTATCTATGAATTAGAAAAAGTATGTTCTAAATATGATATTGAATTAAATGCATATCAAATGGAAAAAGAAGAATTTGAATCACTCGATACTCATAAAAAACCTGTTATTTTGATTCTCAATAATGATGAATTTTTACATTACGTAATTGCATTTATCAAAAAATCTGATGTCATAATATATGATCCAAATGGTACAAAATATAAAATAAGCAAAAAAGAATTATTTCAGAGATGAACTGGATATATTATTTTTTCTAAAAAATATAAGCAAAATTGAAATATCTTTAAAAATGAAAGTAAAAAAATAATAGATATTAAATTAAGTTTAAAAACTTTATTTTTGTTTTTAGAATTGATTCAATTTGTATCATGTTTTCTTTTTAGTTTATTAATTAGTAAAATTATTAATCTTTCTACTGAACATTTAATAAATGGTAATTTATTGAAATTATCATTAATATTTTTTAGTGTGGTAATTTTAAATATCTGCATAACCTACTTAAATAATCAAATTAAATTAATTTATTTCAATCGAATTAATAAACAAACAATATATCAATATTTTGATTTATTAAAATATAAAAATTTTAATTTTTTTAAAATGAATTCATTTACACAAATTTTAAAAAATTTAAAAATAGTAAATCAAATTATGGAGTTCTATTTATTCTTTTGAAGTGAGATTATATATAAAATAATTATTTTTATTAGTATTGCAATTGGATTAGTTTTAATTATAAATAGTTTTTGAATTGTTATATTGATTCATTGTCTTTTAATTAGTTTATTTAGTTTTATAAATTTTAAAATTAACAATCAATATTTTCAAATATATGAAAATAAAATTAATTATATTGATAAGAATTTTATTGATCATTTTATTATTTATAAAAATAGTCATTATTTTGAAAATAAAAACAATTTGTTTAATAGCATAGGAAAAAACTTTGTTGAGCAACAAAATTATGAAGTAATTAATCAAAGTAAGCAGAATGCAATAAATATAATCTATAAATTTATTAATTATATTAGTCAATTTATATTACTAATATATCTATGAAATTCTAATAAATTATCAATTGGAGGAATTATTTTAACTTTTAATTTTTTCAATTGATTCACAGATTGCTCGTCAAGTCTAGCAAGCATTGTGCAAAACAAAATCTTAATAAAACCACTAGAAAAAATTTATCACTCTTTTATCAATACAAACAACATTGAAATAAATAAAAACAAATTAGATTGGTTCAATAATTCTATTGAATCAATTGAATATTCAAATCATAAATTCAATAAAAACATTTTAATTGATACACCAAATTTGGAAAATCACATTTTAATTAAAAGCTTATTTGAATGTCAAGAATTATTAGATGAAATAAAAATAAATTCAATTAACTTGAATAATATTAATCAAAAAGATATATATGAAAATTTTATTTATATCAATTCTGATTATTCAATTAATAAAGATTACATTAAATCGCTTTTTGCAGATAACTCCAATTTTAAATATTTTCAAAATTTAGCATTACCAAATTTTAATATATACGATCAATCAATAGATTCATTTCCAAAACAAATTAAAATATTTTTAATATTACTTTCAATTGCAAATTTAAAAAATAAAATAATTTGTTTTAACAATTTATTTGATGCACAAATAGATGACTCTATTTTAAAAAATATTTACCTAATTTTAGAAAAAATTAACCAAAATAATTTTATAATTTCAAACTTTGATAATCCTAAGATGATGAGTTTTTATGAGAACCAAATTTAATCTTGAAAAATGAATATGTGTATCTATAGTTTGCTTTGTTTTAGCAAGTATTTTTATCTTTATATTTTTAAATACATTAAGATTCAATAAAGTCCTGACAAGTTATTTAATTAATAATGATTATTTAAAACTTTTAGTAACCACAAAACAAACTTCAGATTTTGTGAAAACAAAGAAACAAAATTACAAGTTACAAAATAATTCAGTTTATAAAATAGATACAAAAATTGATGAAATTAATTGTTCTATTTCTTTGTTTTATTTAAAAGAATACTTAAATTCACATTATTACTATGTTTGAAAAATAGAACCCAATAATAATAAAAAATTAAATCTTAATAATTTAGATAAATTAATTGAAATTCCAATTGAAGTAAAAAATTTAAATTTATGAAATTACTTAAAATAGAAAGGAAAATATGAAAAAAATAACTAATGACACAAAATTAAAAATTAATTGTGCTGGGTATATGTGAAATAACACATTATACACTGCAATAATCGGGCAAAGTATAAATAGTGTATTAGGATTAATTAATCAAATAATTTATCAAAATAATCCTAATCCACTTTATAAAAGAAATAATATTTATTCTAGTAATGCATCAAAATTATTCATTCGGGCACAAGGTAGCCCTTATACAAGTACAATGTCGATAGGGAGCCCATATTTATAATGCAAAAATTAAATCAATTTCAAAAATATAATTTAGTATCAGGAGCTAGTACAAAAAGTAATGTATGAACGAAGTTTGCTTTTTCATCTGTTTTAGTGAGCACATCTATAGGAATAATTACAAATGTTCTAAATATTTGTAATTCATTAAAGCAAAAACCTATTTATAAAACTGAAAATCCAGCTAAAATTTATACAAACTTAAATGAAAATTTAAGCATTAAATTTTTTTAAAAATTTATAAGATTTTTTTAATTTTAAAAAATTAATGAATCTATAAATAATGATTTTTAAAGTTTGCTTGTTTGATAATGCTCAATCTTGTGCAAAGCAAAGACAAATATATGACATTTTATTGAACATTAAATAATCAATATTTAGTTTTGAAATTATTCTTTCAATCATTGATTCACTTAATTTTGTTTCGCGCATAAAATTAACGATATCTCATAATGGATGGTTAATTCGAGCTCATTCATAATCAATAAAAATTAATTTATTTTTATTAAAAATCATATTTTGCAAATTTAAATCATTATGACTTAAAACTCATTTTTTATCATTCAAAATATTTAAACATTTTTTATACATGTTTAAATATTTTTTTGATATTTTTTGGTTATTTAAAATATTTGTATAAGTGTGTTTTAATATTTTATTGTCAAATTTTATTTGATGAAGCAAATCAATTTCTTGTAAAAGTAAATCAATAAATTTATCATCAACATTTTTGGATTTAACAATATCACCACTAATCCACTTTTTAATCGCATTTCCGTTTTCATCTAAATATAGAAAATATTTTCTAAAATCAACTAAATCTATTACTTTCTTTTCATTGGATCTATCAACTAAATCATTCTCTTTCGAAAAACGAATCTGAAAAATTTCATTATTTTTAGTTGTTAATTTATAAGAAAAATTTGTGTATCCAGAATGAATTTTAGAAATTGTTTTAATATCTTTTCTTGTAAATGTTGGACATTTTTTTAGAAAAAAATCAATTGCATTTTTTTTATTAATATTCATATAATTATTAGATATGATGACAAAAAAAGAAAATTTAATTATTTTTTTTGATTGCTACAATTCATATTTTAATGATATTAAAAAATATGATCAATTCTCAGATAATTACAAATTAACATATTGTTCATTTGATGAATTTAAAAAAGATCAAAAAATTACAATTGATATAGTTAATAAAAAAATAGATGAATGTTT
>CAJUTA010000003.1 GCA_910589685.1 uncultured Ureaplasma sp. | reverse complement strand
TTAAATCAAATAACGTGTCACGAGCGCTATGAATTGTTTTACTTGGAACACCTAATAAAGCATTAATAGAACCTTTAAGACCAATATTATTTTGTGCATGGATTAGGTTATTTATAGCTTGACTTTGTGAAAGATCTAATTTTTTATTAAATAATGCCCTTTTAGTAAACTCGCCACGACTTGCATGAACACATCCATATTTGATTAATGTTTGCAAAATTTTATCAGCTACTAGCACGCCTCCATGACAATTAATTTCAATTACATCTTCACCTGTATAGCTTTTAGGACAAACAAACGTGTTAATAAGGACATCATCAATTTTTTCACCATTATCAACAATTAGACGATGAAAAATTCTATTACCTATATAATCGACAGGTTTATTTAAAATTTTATTAATAATTGAAAAAGCGGATGAACCAGATATTCTAATTATATGAATTGCACAATTAAGACGAGCAGTTGCTAGTGCACATATTGTTGTATTAAACATATAGAGCAGTTTCCTTAATAAAAAATTTTCATTAGTTTGGCAATAATAAGAGATTTATTAATATTTAAATTAAATGTTTCTAGTATTATAAGTATTTTTTCTACTTGCTCATCATTTGCAACTAGCAACAATGATTGCAAAAATAATTTTATGTCTAAATATGATCAAACTTTAAATGAATCATTTAACTGAATAAAATTATTAACTTCTTTATTGATAAAGAAATTAATTGCAGTAATAAATTGAATATATTTTTCAGAATTAATAAAATCCAATAATTCATTATTATAGAAAATTTTTAGTGCCCATGGTTCAATATTTGGAAAGCTTGATTTTATGAATTCAATAAATTCTCAATCTGTAGATAAATTAAAAATTTGGCAACGGCTACGAATTGTATATGGAATGTTATTAATGGAACTTGTTGTTAACACACCATATACATTTGATAGTGGTTCTTCAATAAATTTAAGTAGGCAATTAAAAGCTTCTTTAGTTGATAATTCAAAATTAACAATATAATAAAATTTTTTGTTATTTTCATCAATGCTATTAAATGAACAAAACTCTTGTAAATTAATTGCATCTTGTTTTTTAAAAATGGATTTTGAGCAATCAAAATAATATAAATCTAAATAATCATTTAAATTTTCTATACAAACATTTGGATTTTTATTTTTAATATAATATTGCATAAATTTATTAGCATTACTATTAAAATCCATAACTAAAATTATTGGTTGATTTGTTAGGTTATCTTGTTTTAAAATGTCATTTATTTTCATATTTATTTAATAAAGTTAAGAATATGAGATAAGCAAAAATTAACAATTTCTTCTTGACTCAAACTGGCATCTACAATTATTACATTTTGTTTATTTGATAAATGTAAATTATAGAAACTTGATACTTCATAATGAAAAGAAAGATCTTGTTTATCAAATCTATTTGTTTCACGATTACTAGAAGAAATTCTAGATAGTCCAATTTCTGGATCAATTTTGAAATAGAAAATAATATCAGGTTCTAATTTATTTGTAGCAATATCGTTTATCACTTCTACTAAATTACCTAATTTTTTAACGTATTGTTGATAAACAATTGAAGAATCAACAAATCGATCACATAAAACAATTCCGTTATTGTCTAGAACGGGTTTAATTGTTTGAATAACATGCGCACTTCGAGCAGCCGCAAATAAGAAAGCCTCAGTCAATGCAGGAATGTCATAATTATTAGACAAGACTAACTGGCGTAATTCTTCTGCCAATTTATTATTAATTCCACCAGGTTCTCGTGTTTTTATGATTTGCGAGTAATCTATTTTTTTATTCTTAATTAACTCACTTATTTTTTCGAATAGATTAGAAACAGCGGTCGTTTTGCCACTCCCTTCACATCCTTCAAAACTAACAAATAAACCTGGGCGAATCATATAAAAACCTATCCAATTTTTTCTTTATTCATAAAGTATGGTCTTAGAGCTTTTGGAATAATAATTGTTCCATCTTTTTGTTGATAATTTTCAACAATTGCTGCTCATAGACGATCAATTGCTAGACTACTTCCATTTAATGTATGAACTAGAATATTTTTTCCATCTTTTTTTGTTCTAATTTTTGATCGTCGAGCTTGGAAATCTAAACAATTAGAACAAGAAGAAATTTCTTTATAACTATTATATGATGGTAGTCAAACCTCTAAATCAAAAGTTTTTGCACTAGCAAAACCTGTATCGCCTGTACATAATAGCAAGCGTCTATATGGTAATTCTAATTTTTCTAAAATTAATTCGGCAGTTCTAGTTATTTTTTCATGCTCATTTCATGACTCATCAGGATCGCAAATAACTACTAATTCACTTTTATAAAATTGGTGCAAACGAAGCACTCCTTTTACATCACGACCCGCACTTCCTGCTTCACTTCTAAAGCAAGGAGTGTTTGCAGTATATCTTATAGGTAAATTGTTTAAAATTTCATCACGGTGAAGATTAACTAGTTGAACTTCCGCTGTTGGAGACAAACAAAAATCTTCATCAACATTAAGAAAATATGCATCTTCTTTAAATTTTGGTAATTGTCCTGTTGCATATAAACTAGATGAATTTAAAATTACTGGTGGTAATATTTCAACAAATCCATTTTCAATGTTATTGTCTAGAGTAAATTGCACTAACGCACGATATAAACGAGCACCATCATTTGTATAAGCAATAAAACGAGATCCTGATATTTTTGTTGCTCTTTCAAAATCAACTAATTTAAGCTTTTCAGCTAATTCTCAATGTGATAATGGTTCAAAGTCAAATTTTGTTGGTTCACTAAAATATTTTTGAGGAACATTTTCATTTTCATCTCGACCATTTGGTACACTATCATCACATAAATTAGGAATTATTTCCAAAATATTTAATAATTCTTGGCTAATTTTATTTTTTTCTAATTCTAATTTGTTAATTTGTTCATTAATTTCACGTACTTTATTTTGTAATTCTTTGGCATCATTTTTTTTGTTTTGAGAAAATAAAGAACCAATTTCTTTTGACAATTTATTTCTTTGAGCTAATAAACTTTCTAAATTAGATATAAGTTGACAATTTTCTTTATCTAATTTATAAGCAACATCAATTTTATTAACATCAAAATTTCGGTATGTTAATTTATTTTTTATTGAGTTCAAATTATTTCTAATTAATTCAATACTAAACATAATTAATTTTTCTTTCCATCTATTGGTTTAATAGAATCATCAATTTGAGATTTAGAAGAATCATCAGATTTATTTTTACTATTCTTTTCATTAGCTTTTTTAGCTTCTATTGCTTCTGGAGGTAATTTTAAGTTTTCATGAATATAGTCAATTTGTTCTTTAACTATAGTTTCTAATAACATTAAAGTTTCAACAATTAAATCTAATTCTTTTCTATGTTTTTTAATAATATCTTTTGCTTTTATATATTCTGATTGAATAATAGTTTCAATTTCTTTATCCAATTCACGCGCTGTTTGTTCACTATACATTTTTTGTTGCAATGGAGAAGTTTGCCCTTCAGATGGAACAAATTGAGTTAAACCCATAGAACTCATTCCTAATGACATAACCATTGCTTTTACAATTCTTGAAACTTTATATAGATCATTTGAAGCGCCAGTTGTAATTTTGTTTAAACCATAAATGACTTCTTCAGCAGCACGACCACCCAATGTCATTCTAACTTGATTTAATAAATCTTCTTTTGTTTGAATTGATCTTTCTTGTTCTGATGGAGTTTGCATTGTATAACCAGCGGCATCTCCACGTGGAATAATAGTAATTTTTTGAACTACTTCTGTATTTTCTGAATGTAAACCAACAAGCGCATGACCACCTTCATGATAAGCAATTTGTCGTTTTTCTGATTCTGTAATAACACGTCCATGACGAGCAGGTCCGCCAATAACACGATCTATTGCCTCATCAATATCTGAAGTTTTGATAACAATTTTATTATTACGAACAGCAAGGATTGCAGCTTCATTTAAAACGTTTTCTAATTGAGCACCACTAAATCCTGGAGTACGACGAGCAATGTCATGTAAATTAACATCGCTTGATAAATTTTTATTATGAGCATGAATTTTAAGAATAGCTTCACGACCTTTAATATCAGGTAATGTAACTTGAATTTGACGATCAAAACGACCTGGTCTTAAAATAGCTTCATCTAATATATCTAAACGATTAGTAGCGGCAATAACAATGACTCCACTATCAGTTGAAAAACCATCCATTTCAGCTAATAATTGATTAATTGTTTGGTCAGCTACTCCTGAACCACCACCAACAAGATCATTCTTGCCACGTTTAGCGGCTACTGAATCAATTTCATCAATAAAAATAATTGCTGGAGCATTTTTACGAGCTTTTGCAAATAATTCACGTACACGCTTAGCTCCAACACCAACTAACATATCTTCAAATGAAGAACCTGACGTTGGAATAAATGCACAATTAGCCTCACCAGCTACTGCTTTAGCCATTAAGGTTTTACCAGTTCCAGGTGGACCATATAAAATTACACCTCTTGGCGCACGAGCTCCCATTGCTGCATATTTAGATGGTGATTTAACATAATCAACTAATTCAGATAATTCTTCTTTTACTTCATCAATTCCAGCAACATCATTAAAATGAACATTTGTTTTTGTTTCTTTAAAGTTTGTTTTACTAGCTCCAAAGATCCCTTCCATACCACCTGACATTTGTCGGCGAGTCATAGAAAAAATTGAAATGAAAATAATAATTAAAACAATTGTTGGAATTAGAGATACTAATAATCCTAATCAATCAAATGATTGTGGTCTTGTTGTAGCTATATTTCTACCATTGCTTAAAGTATCAAAAAAAGTATTTCAAGTTGAATCAGGTTGTTGTGAAACACCATTAACTTTAATTTCATTAGTATCTGTGTTTCTAGTGATTAAAGTTTGACCTATTTTGTAACTATCAACTGTTGTACCATTCAATTGCAATTGATCATATCTAACATCAATTGCAATTGGTAAAGTATTTGTTGTTACTTTAAAATAGTAAGTAAATTGGCTTTGTGTAGCCCGATAGTAAACAGATAATAGAGATGTTGTATCGTTTTTTACAAGGTAATTAGAACCTTGATCAAAAAAATTAATGTTATTGTCTTTAACCGAAACTGTTGCATTACTAGATAAATTAACTTCAGTTTGTCGTGTACATGAAACTACAATTGGAGCAATAATTGCAGCTAATATACCAAGTCCTAGAACTCATCATAAAATCTTTTTAAAAATACTTTTGTTTTTGCTTTTATCATCACCATTTGAAACATTTGATCCATTTTTTGGTTGAGAAAGTTTATCAGATGTTTTTTCTTTAGTTAATGAATTTTCAGTAGTCGATTTAAATAATTTAATTTTTTTGATCCATTTATACATTTCTACTTTTTCCCTTTTGCAACTATTTTATTTTCTTTCTCTATATATTCTGGTTTTAGACAACCAATGAAATTATAGTTTCGCATTATTTCTTTGTAATCCAAGCCAAATCCAACAATAAATTTATTTGGAATTGTGAAACAAGAGTAATCAGCATCTAATTCAACTTTTCTACCTTCTTTTTTATCTAATAATGTTACAAGACGAATAGATGATGGGTTTCGATTTTTCAATAATTCAATAATCTTTTTTAATGTTCTAGCAGTATCAATAATATCTTCCAAAATAATAACATCTCTGCCTTTAATATTGGTTTTTAAATCTAAAGATATTTGAATATCATTAGATCCTTTAGTTCCACCCTTAAAGGAACTAGCAGACATAAAATCTAATTCAAAATCAAAATTTAATAATGTTGAAATTTGGCCAATAAATGGAATGCATCCTTTTAAAATACCAATAATAACTGGTGTTTTATCTTCGTATTCCTTATTTAGTCATTTTGCTGTTTTTTTGATACCTTTTTTAATTTGGCGATTACTTATTAAAATTTCAAAGATACGGTTGTCTTTTTTCATATAAAATATTTTATTTTATATTATAAGATTTATTTTTATTTTAAAAGTTAATATTGAGTTTTTTAACTATTGTATTTGCATAACAAGTTATGTAATTATCTTCATTCTTTTCAAATCTTGTGAATTTTAAGCTTATTTGAACATTAGGAATTATTTTTTTTAAGTTATTCAAAATCTGAGTATGATAACCTGAAAATATAATGCAATCACAAACAATAGTTAAATCAATATTGTTTATTTTGTATTTGTTATTCATTAATTCCAAAACATAATTAATAATTTTTTGACTATCTAGATTTTTATTATTTTTATCAGTGTCAGAAAAGTAATTACCTAAGTCATTCATTCCAATGGCTCCTAATAATGCTTCTGCAATTGCATGATATACAATATCCCCGTCTGAATGGGCAATTATTTTGTAACCTAGATATAAATTAACTCCACCAATTTTTTGAGAAAGATCTGATTTTTCTAATAAATGATTGTCAATTGCAAAACCAATTAAATGCATAAAATATTTTCCTCACCACCAATATATTCAAAGTAATATTTGATTTTATTTCGAAGAGATAAATCATTCTTTTTTGTTAATAAAAAATTAATTTTAAAATTTGATTTTTCTAGTTCATCAATTGAATAAAATAAACCAAATGATATTGAATTATTTTTCAATAATGTAAAAATTAATCCAGCACTCAAACTAATACAATTAGTTGCAATAATATTAGTTTCATTAAAATCTAATTTAGTAAAAATATCAATTGATAAATTCAATAAATTACGGTAATGTTTAGCTTGAATTTTTTCCATTATTAATATCCACGTTGAAATATTTTTTTCAAATAATCGGCTGTATATGAGAATTTTCCACTACTTACAATTTGTTCAGGGGTTCCTGTAACTAAAATTTCTCCACCACGATTACCACCATCAGGGCCTAAATCAATAATATGATCACAAACTTTAATTAAATCTAAATTATGTTCAATAATAACAGCTGTATCACCATTATCTACAATTCTATTAAGAACATCAATTAATTTGGAAATATCATGTATATGCAATCCGGTTGTTGGTTCATCTAAAACAAATAAAGTTTTTCCTGTTGCCTTACGTTGTAAAAATTTTGCCAACTTAATTCGTTGTGCCTCACCACCTGATAAAACATTTGATGGTGCGCCTAATTGCAAATAACCCAATCCAACATCAACTAGTAATTGTAGTTTTCTATGAATGATTGGGATGTTAATAAAAAATTCAGTTGCGTCTACAATTGTCATTTTTAAGACATCATAAATTGATTTACCCTTAAATTTAATTTTTAAAGTTTCCTC
>CAJUTA010000002.1 GCA_910589685.1 uncultured Ureaplasma sp. | reverse complement strand
GTTAAAAATAATGATCCTAAAAATTTAAAGGATTTTATTGATAGTGAAACTTGAAATGCAATATCAAATGTTCAAAATTTGAAACTTATTCCATACTATCAATTAAATTTAGCATTAATTAGAAAAAATGATGCTGAAACTTATATGATTAATTTGAATAATAAAAATATAAGTTTTGAATCAATGTATGAACTGAACGATAAATTATTTTTAGATCCACTTAATAAATCAGATAAAGTCTCACATTCAGCAATTTTTAATAATGTCAATAATTTAGAAAAATTCAATGCATTAAACTTATATGGTTTAGCTTTAATAGTTAATAAAAATGTTACAGATATTACTAATAACATTGAATTTAACAAATTTAAAGATAAATTAGAATTTGGAAATTCAAAAGTAAGTGCAATAAATGTTGCTAAAAATGATCCAACATTTATTAAAGGACAAGAATATTTCAATGAAATTATTAAAATAAAAAATATTGAAAAAGGAATTAATTTAAAATTTAATTCAAATGGAATTAGTCCAAAACCAGAAAAGCCAATAGTTCCTACACCTGATCCTAATCCAGTCACTCCACCAGCTGATACAAATTTACCAAATCAAAATGTTGATGGAACTCAAAATAGAAAAAATGACTAATAATAATTTAATTCATTTCTTCAAACAATATAAATTAAATGAATGAAATGAATTCATTAATGAACAATTTAATTATGACTATTTCATTAATTTAATCAATAAAGTTGATGAATGTTATAAGTTTGACATGCTTTTTCCAAAGAAAAGCAATTTATTTAGAGCCATGGAATTAGTTACACTTAGCCAAGTTAAAGTAATAATTATTGGGCAAGATCCTTACTTTAATGATAATCAAGCTAATGGTTTAGCATTTAGTGTCGATGAATTAGTAACTATGCCACCAAGTTTAAAAAATATTTTTAAAGAGATAGAAAATGAATTTGGAAAAATTCAAACAAGTTCTAATTTAATTAAATGATGTGAGCAAGGCGTATTATTACTAAATACTATTTTGACTGTTAAAAAATATCAGACAATGTCTTGTGCAAAATGAGGATGAGAAAAATTTACTTATAATTTAATTAATTACATCTTGAAAAAAAGAAATAATATTGTTGTAATTTGCTTGGGAAAACAAGCTCAAGCATTTGTTGATGGATTAGATAAAAATAACCATTGCTTTTTATCAACAAGTCACCCTTCTCCATTAAGTGCACATTGTGGTTTTTTAGGAAGTAATATTTTTAAAAACGCAAACCAATATTTAATTAAGAATAATAAAGAAAAAATTATATGATAAACATAATAACTTATGAACAATAATTTAATGCCATTCATTGTATTTCTAGCATTTTTATGCTCATTAATAATTGTTGCGTTGATTCGCAAAATTTATTATTATGTAAAATACAAAAAAAGATTCTATATTATTCCAAGAGTAAGCATAAAAGGGATTTCAAGTATTGCGATTGTTATTGCTATTTCAATATCAATCATCATTTTAATTACAATTGGATCAGCAGATTTATTAAATATCGTCTTTCGTTCTTGACCAGGAACAAGAATTACAATCGAAGGAATTTTAATTAAAATAGGTGGATTGTTGTTTGGACCATTTATTGGATTGTTTATAGGATTAATTACTGATTTATTAACAGTGGTAATGACAGCAGGAGCATTCCATTATGGTTATTTAATTTCTGCAATGGCTTTTGGTTTAATGTCTGGACTAGTATCAGATATTTTTAAAAGCACAAGAGAAAGTGGTTGATCACGTGGATTGCTAGGTACATTCATTTTAATGCTAACAATGATAATTATGATTAGCTTTTTCTATTTCAATATTAAATCAAGTAATTTAGATGTTTATAAACTATCTTTTATGGGTATTACATTAAACATTAGAGTAGTTGTTTTAATTGGAGTATTGTGCGGGTTTATTTTTATTGCAATTGGAGCAATTTGGTTAGCATACTTAATTACAGTAATAAAGAAGAAAAAAAATAATAAACTAAAAGAAAAAAAATCTAATGAATTTTTCTTAATATTTGTTATTGTATTAGTAGCATCTGTTATTTGCAATGTTATGATTAATGTGATTATGATGCCAACATTTGATGCACAATTATCAAGTATTAAATATAATGAATGATTAATTATTCGTTCTTTATTATTTATACCCGAAGTAATTTTTAATTGTGCAATCATTTTGCCAATATATAAAATTGCAATTGTAAAATTAGATTATGATTATCGAACTAATTTAATTGAAAACATAACATATCCTGTATATATTGATTAGAGGAAATTAAAATGAACAAAGAATTTGAAAAAGTTGTTAAATTTAAAATAAATGAAAATGATGAAAAAATTTTTATTTCTAAAAATGATGGATACAACAAAATAATTGAACTAATTGAAAATTTTAATTTTAATAAATATCAAGAGTACTTGGATGATGATTATATGCAATATTCAAATACAGTTACTTTGAAGTTTTCTGATTTAAGAGAAGACAAACCTAAAAATTGTAGCAAAGAAGAATTAGAAAAAATTACTAATTGTGCAGTCAAATTTGAAAATGAATATGTGAGTTTAAAAAATGAAAAATAATTCAATTTTAGAAAATTATAATTTAATAAAGAATAAAGAAACAACATATTCACAATTAACAAAAGAAAAAATTGAAAAAATTAAAGTTAGTATTAAAAATAATGAAAATATTATTATTAATACTAACTTTGATGAAGCAATGAAAAAATCAGAAGAGTTAGACAAAAACCTTTCTAATGAATATCATGACGGTATAATTGTTTTAGTAAAAGATAATATTGCGATTCAAGGGGCAAAAAATACTTGTGGATCTAAGATTTTAGAAAATTATATTGCCCCATACAATGCAACAATTGTAGAAAATTTAAAAACACGAAATGCAATTATTCTAGGGACAACAAACCTTGATGAATTTGGTCAAGGAGGAACTGGT
>CAJUTA010000001.1 GCA_910589685.1 uncultured Ureaplasma sp. | reverse complement strand
TGAAAAAATTGGTATTTCAAAAGTTGATTACTCAATTCGTTGTGAGTTTGCTTTCCAATATAATAAAACATATAACTCATCTATTCATACATTTTGTAATAATATAAACACTTCAGAAGGTGGAACTCATGAAGAAGGATTTTCACTTGCTTTAGTTAGAATTATCAACAATTATGCAATTGATAAAAAATGAATTAAAGATCCAAATAAAGAAAAGGTTAATAAAGAAGATGTTTTAGAAGGTTTAACTGCAATCATTTCTATTAAACACCCAAACCCTCAATATGAAGGACAAACTAAGAAGAAATTAGGAAATAGTGAAGTTCGAAAATTTGTTAACAATGTTGTTAGTGAATTATTTGAAAAATTCTTATTAGAAAATCCTAATCTTGCTGAAATTATTATTAAAAAAATTCAAGCAGCAGCGGAAACTAGAAAACGTTCTCAAGAATTTAAAGAAGCTACTAGAAGAAAATCTCCTTTTGAATCAAATTCATTACCAGGTAAATTAGCTGATTGTTCTTCTCGAGATGCTAGTGTAACAGAATTGTATTTAGTAGAAGGGGATTCGGCGGGAGGATCTGCTAAAACTGGTCGTGAACGTGAATTTCAAGCTATTCTTCCTTTAAAAGGAAAAATTTTAAATGTTGAAAAATCTAATTCATCAAAAGTTTTCTCTACTAATGAAATTATTGACATAATTACTGCAATTGGTTGTGGTACTATGACTGATTACAATCCAGAAAAATTACGTTACAACAAAATCATTATTATGACAGATGCAGATGTAGATGGTGCACATATTCGAATATTATTGTTAACATTTTTCTTTAGATATATGAAAAATTTGATTAATGATGGAAATATTTATATTGCTCAACCACCACTATATAAATTCACCGCAGGTAAAACAATTAAATATGCTTATAACGATGAAGAATTAGAAAGATATAAAGCAGAAGTTCCTAGTGGACGTTTTAATATTCAAAGATATAAAGGTTTAGGGGAAATGAATCCTGAACAACTTTGAGAAACGACAATGAATCCTGAAAATAGAATTTTGTTAAAAGTTACTATTGATGATGCGATTAAAGCTGATCAATGATTTAGTTTACTTATGGGTGATGATGTTCCACCTAGAAAAAAATTCATTGAAGAAAATGCTGAATATGTGAAAAACATTGACGCTTAGTAAAGGAAGATAATTATTATGAAGAAAAATTCTAAAAGTCGTTTAACTAGTGAACAAATTCATGAACAATTATCTAAATCAACTGTTCATAATTTACAAATAACTACTGAATTGCAAAAATCATTTATGGATTATGCAATGTCAGTTATTGTGTCTCGTGCATTACCAGATGTTAGAGATGGTTTTAAACCTGTTCACCGTCGAATTTTATATGCAGCATATGGATTATCAATGTTCAATGATAAACCATATAAAAAATCAGCTAGACTTGTCGGTGAAGTAATTGGTAAATACCACCCACATGGTGATTCAGCTGTATATGAAGCCATGGTTCGTATGGCCCAAGACTTTAGTATGCGCTACACATTAATTGATGGACATGGAAACTTTGGTTCAATTGATGGTGATAGTGCAGCTGCAATGCGTTATACAGAAGTTCGTCTATCTAAGATTAGTGGTGATATCCTTGAATCTATTGATAAAGACACAGTCGATTTTGTTAATAATTATGATGGGTCGGAACAAGAACCATCAACTTTACCTGCATCATTTCCAAATTTATTAGTTAATGGTGCTTCAGGAATTGCTGTTGGAATGACAACTTTAATGCCGACACACAATTTAATTGAAGTTTGTAATGCTATTAAATTTTTCATAAAAAACCCAAATGCATCGATTGAAGAATTAATGGAAATTATTAAAGGTCCAGATTTTCCGACTGAGGCTCAAGTAATAGGAACATCAGGTATTCGTCAATATTTTTCAACAGGACAAGGTAGATTTACTATTCGTTCAAAATTTGAAATTGAAGAAATTAATAATGGTAAGTCTAATTTAATAATTACTGAAATCCCTTATGGTGTTAATAAAAAACGTTTAATTGATCAAATTGTTGAATATGTTAAACGTGAAGAAATTCGTGATATTACTGACTTGCGTGATGAATCGAATCGTGAAGGAATTAGAATTGTTATTGAACTAAAACGTGATGTAATTCCTGAAATTATTTTTAATAAATTATGTAAATCTACTAGTTTACAAGTTACTTTTTCTGTAAATAATTTAGCTCTTGTTCGTGGTTGTCCACAAATTTTAAGTTTACCTCAAATGATATCTCTATATCTAGAACACCAACATGAGATTATTATTAGACGTTCACAATTTGATCTAAATAAAGCAGAAGAACGTGCACACATTCTTCGTGGATTGTTAAAAGCAATTACTGATATTGATTTAACAATTAAAATCATTCGTAATTCAGCTAATTTTGAAGAATCTATTGAAAAACTTATTTCAAATTTTAGAATAGATGAAATTCAAGCAAAAGCAATTTTAGATATGCGTTTGCGTGTTTTATCTAATTTAGAACATCAAAAATTAGTTGATGATTTAGATAGATTAGTTAAATTAATTGATTCATTAAAAGAAATTATTGCTTCAATTGAAAAACGTAATAATATGATTTGTGAAAAATTAGATTACTTCATTGAATCTTATGGTGATGAAAGAAAAACTGAGATTGTTGAAGGTGAATGCGAAATTGATGATGAGGATCTAATTCCTGTTGAAGACATTGTTATTACAATGTCTGATAAAGGATGATTTAAACGTATTTCAATTGATTCATATCGTTTACAAAATCGTGGTGGAACAGGAATTCTAGCTGCTAAAACTCATGAAGATGATACAATTGAAAAAATTATCATTTCTAACACTCACGAAGATTTATTTTTCTTTACTAATTTAGGTCGTGTTTACCGTATTCGTGGTTATCAAGTACCATTAGGACAAAGACAATCTAAAGGTATTCCAGCTAACAATTTCTTAAATATTGATAAGAATGAAAAAGTTGTAAATATGTTAACTGTAAGTGAATATGAAAATAAATATTTACTATTTGTTACAAAACAAGGTCTAATTAAACGTACAACACTTGATGAATTTATTTCAATTAGAGCTAATGGAAAAAATGCAATTTCGCTTAGAGATGTTGATGAATTATTTGCTGTTCATATAACAAATGGAAACGATGAAATTTTCATTGGTTCAAATAAAGCTAATTTAGTAAGATTTAATGAAGAAACATTTAGACCAACAGGTAGAACATCTCAAGGTGTAATTGGTATTAATTTAGCTGATGACGAATATGTTATTGGAACTGGCACATCATCTGAAGGTGAATTTGTTTTATCGGTGGGCGCTAAAGGTGTTGGTAAATTAACTAGTAAAGATGAATACCGTTTAACTCGTCGTGGTGCTAAAGGAACAAGAACATTGAAAATTACTGAAAAAACAGGTGATGTTGTTGGTGTTAAATTAGTTAATAAAACTGATCAATTATTATTGATAGCAAATACTGGTAATTTAATTCGTATAAATGTTTCACAAATTAGTGAAACAGGTAGATCTACATCTGGAGTGAAATTAATGGATTTAGATAAAAATGAATTTGTTAAATCAATTGCATCTTTTTCATCAAATGATATTGTAGAATCAGAAAATAATTCTGAAGAACAAAAAATCAATGAGGTTAATAACTAATGTTTCCTCCACATAATATTCCAACAAAGATAGAAATAGCAGACAAAGTTCTAACAATTATTAATGATTGGTTATCTAAAAGTAAAATTGTTGGAAAAGTTATTTATCGTGGTTGATTAGATAAAGATGAAGCAACTATCACCTATGATAGTTTCACTCATAGTGTTAGATGTGATTTAGCTGTATTTTTAAATATTGATGGAAATATTTATCGTCTATTTATTAATTTTAAAATTAACCACTTTAAATATGAATTAAATGCTCGGAAAAAAGCCCTTTTAATTGAAAGAAAAAATGGTCTAGTTTCATATGATTTGGAAGCTAAAAAATCATTTAAAATTGCTCAAAAAGACAAAAATGCTATATTCATTTTTGTAGTGAATAATATTTCAGATGATCAAACAAATAGTTGAAGTTCTCGAGTTTTATGTTGCCACTATGATAATATTTTGTCAACAATAAAGCATCAATTATCAGAAATTAAAGAACAAAATAAAGCAACATATAAACCTAAAATGTCCAAGAGTTTATTAAAATCTGATTAATATCTTTTTATAAATAATTATGTATTTATTAATATCTAAAATGGATGGTAATAAAAATGAATAAATTGTTGTTAAAAAATATAAAAATAACACAATGACGTGGTCTGCATAATATAAATCTAGATTTTGATGATTCTTACAATGAAATTTGCGGAAAAAATGGATCTGGCAAATCATCAATTTTGGAATTAATTCAATATATGTTATTTGATACGAAAAATCCAAATAAACATTCCAAAAATATAAATTCATTAGATTCATTACCAAATGTTGAGATGGTTTTATCATTTAATAATGAGCCTATTTATTTGTTCACTCAAAAAGATCAATGATTTATTAATAGTGCACATTACAACACAAAATCCGATTACCAAATTGAATTAGCAAATAAATTAAAGTTAAGAGATATTAAAGATATCCAAAGTAATATTTTTCCAAATTTGTTAGAGGATATATTTTTAACAAATAAGCAAGATAGCAAAGAAGGACGAGATGAACTTATGAGTATTCTTGAACCAAAACTATCAAATGAATCTAGACATCTAGTTAACAATGGTGGGCTAAAACTACTTTTTGATGAAATTTATTCTTTGAATGATGAAATAAAATCTATAATACGGGAAATTAAGATTCAAAAAAGTCAAATGGCTTCTTTCAAAGAAAACAATAAAGATATATTAAATTGAGATAGTGATATTAATAACATTGAAAAAGAAATTATTGAAAATAATGACAAAATTACTAAATATGAAGAAGTAGAAACAAAAATTTCTAATTTAAGAAGTGAAAAAATTAAATTAGAAAATACACTTGATTTTGAAAGAAAAAATCAAAATTTATCGCAAAATAAAAAATTAACATTTGTTCAAATTTTATTAGTAATTTTGACTTTTGGTATTTATTTAATTTTTCTAAAATCCAAAGTTAATAACGCAAATCAAATTAGTGAATATCACTCATCATTAGAAAATGAACAAATAAAATCTAAAATTTCTAAAATCCAAAGTGAAATGAACAATCTAGCTCATGATAAAAATTATCAAGATGTAGATATTGAGAAGCTTCGTGATACAAGAAAAGATTTAGAATCAGCAAGCACAAATGAATCTATATATTTAGCAAAAAAATCAACATTTAAAAAGATGAATGATGAATTAGAAGAGTTAGAAAAAAAATTAAAAATTATTTCTGAAAAGTTAGAAGTTAAACAACAAATTAAGACAAAAATAAGTCTTGAATTAAGTTCAATGTTAACAAATGAATTTTCAAATTTTCAAATTGAATTATTTGATTCTAAAGGGAATGAAAGAATTCAAATAAGACAAAATAATATTGATTTAAAATTTTTAAATCATGCAAATAAGTGAAATATTATTTTCGAAATAAATGATTTCTTAAAAAACAAAACACTGAACTCTTTTACTGTGATTGATGGAGTTGAATCTTTCAATAAAATTTCTCATAGTGACAATGTTCAAGTTATTTGTGCCAAAGTAACAGAAGATGAAAAATTAGTTTTAAATGGGAAATATATCAATTAATATTATCGAAAGTTCATCAAATGGAAATTGCATCCTATTAAATGATGGTCTAACATCAATATTTTTAGATTTTGGTAGTGATTATAAAAATATCAAGAATTCTTTAAATTTAAATGGTTTATTAAAGAAAACAATAGTAGCCGCCTTGATTACACATGAACACATAGATCACACACGCTCAATAAATAATGATTTTTTTGAAGATGTTCATTTTTACTTAACTAAAGGTACTCATCAATGTTTAAATGACATTAATCGAAAATTTATTGATGTTGAATTTAATAAATGAGTTAAAGTGCCTAACTCTAATTGGAAATTCAAAGCATTTCCAACTTTACATAGTGCAAACGAGTCTGCATGTTTTCTAATAAAAAATAAACGCAAAAGTATTTTATATTTGACTGATACAAGATATTTTGTAAACAAAAAATTCAAAGGTTGCAATTGCTATATTATTGAATCGAATTATGGATGTGAGATTATTGAAAGCAAAGTTAAATCCAATATTCATAATAATTTATGCAATAGGAATCATTTAAATTTAAAAGAGAATGAACAATTATTCCATCAATATACAACAAAGAAAACAAAGTTGTATATAATGAGTCATTTATCTTCAAAATTAATAGATGATAAACTAATTAATTTAGTAACTAAAAAATTGCAAGAAAAAAATAGATGGATCAAAGTTGAGTATATTGATCCAAATAAAATAAATTTTTATAAATGAGTTATTTAAAATTAAATAATAAAATTTTTATTACATCATTTTAATCAAAGATCGTAATCTAGGAATTCTTTTAGATCCAAGAATCAGTTTTTATTAGTTATTGGATTTAGAACAACTATTCTTTTTATTTCAATATTCTTGTATTTTTTAATGCACAAAGCATATGTGAATAATTGTTTAATTCAAGATGTCTCAAAGTCCTTTTTTGAAGATTTCACATCAATCAAATAATTTTTATTTGTAATAAAATCTATTTCAAATTCACTTATATAGTGATTAGGATCAATTTGTATTACTTCTTTGGCATTTTCTTGAAAATTACCAAATTCTTGATATGTTTTTTATTTAATTTCTTAAAATATTCAAATATTTTTTCATTATTCAATATTTTTTCAAAGTCATTTAGAGCTTCATTCCCTCCAAAAGCAATAGCAAAAGTATATGCAATTGTGCGAGTTAAAATATTGTCTAATGTTTTTAATTTATTTTTTGAGTTTTCTAATAAATATAAATTTTTATCATCACACAATGCTTCACAAACAACACCAATATTACTTGGATAAACATTTTGTGCAATCAATTCTTCATATCAATCATTCTTTAAATCAAATTTAATTAAATCAACAGCATGCTTTAAAAATTTGACATTTAAAGATTGTGTAATATAATTTGTTATTATTGCATTAAATTCATGAGATATTTCTTTTGAAAAATTATCTCTTCTATATTTTATAAAGCTAGTTAAATTAGTTCTATATTGTTTAATAAAACTATGAACATCTTTTGTATTATTCAAAGTTAATTCATAGATTGTATCTTTCATTCTTGGAATGGTATATCTTTTCTTTAATACATTTGTAAAACTAGTTGTCATAAATTTAATAATTTATCCAAAAATACCAAAATAAAATTTAATTATATTTTATTAAACAAATTTCATATTAAATGAGTATTATTAAAATTTTATTTATTCTTGTAATGAGTAGATTTTCAAATCCATAAAAGCAATCAAATTGAATTATTCAAAGTAATTTAAATCATCTTCGTATGTTACTTTTATATTTTTATTTGATCCATCAATCAATTTATAATTAATTGGATTATTAGTAGATAGCAATTGACTAAATTCATCATTAAACAAGTCAATTTTTTCTATTTTATTACTTTCATTAACTAGAATTTCTTTTTTAAATGCTTGTGGAGTTTGAACTCTAAAAATATTATCTCTGTTCAAATATTTTAAATTTGGATTTATTTGCAAAATACTATCAGAGATTTTTAGAATTGGAATAACAACATCATGAGACATTAATTCTTTTTTAATTCTTTCGACTAATTCAAATTCTAAAAATGGTCTGCATCCATCATGAATCATCACAAATTCACTTTTTTTGCAATATTCTAAACCAAATCTAACACTTTCACTTCGTGTCAAAGTATTTTTTGCTACAACAATAACTTTCTTTTCTAAGCAGAATAATCTTTTGAAAAAATCAAATTCACTTTCTTTAACAACAAGAATTATTTTTTCACATTCTTTATCATAGTTAAAAACACTAATAGTATGTTTTATTAGCATTTCGCCATTAATCTTTATTGTTAGTTTATTTTTGTTTCCGAATCTAACTGAACTTCCTGCAGCAGGTATAATTACTGTGTATTTCATAATTAATATTTTTTATAATAAATTTATTTTTTTTGTTTTAGCTTCACTTATTGTTTTTGAATCTCAACATCCATGAATAATTTCACCTAAATGAGATTTATTAGTGAACAATAATAAAAGATTATTTATGGTTAGAACAATATGTAGATAGTATTCTTTATCTATTTCATCACCTAAGTTTTTAGAAAAATTTATTTGCGCTAAATTAATTTTATTTTTATTAGTTGGGTGAAATGATCAAATTTCTGAACAATATGATTCATCATCATTAGGATAATTTATAGTTCAAAAATCATTTTTATTATTTGAACCTTGACTAATAAAACATACACATTTATGTTTTTCAATAAGATTTTCAATGTATGCGTCTTTATTATCTTTGTTTATTAAATTTTTATTTTGGTTAATTATCTTTGTTTTTTGAATTAAATAAATAATATTAGGATCAATTTGATATTTTAGATCATTCAATGTTTTATTAATTATTTCAACAACTTTAACATAATAGTCATAGACCAATGTTTCAAATTCATTTTTATCATTTTCTTCAACCTTAATTCTTAAATCAAAAGTTTGAGAATTAAGATAGTTTATTCCATTAATTTGTGCATCCCGGTTAAAAACATTAACATAAGAAATTGATCCTAGGTATTTGTTTTCATTTCTTAATTTTTTAAAAAAATTGGCTAAATAATCATCAGGATATTGTGCTATTTCATAAACTAATCCATCATATTTATTGTCAAAATTGATGGTTCTTGAATTTGAACTACTTGCAAATTCTATAATTGGTGAATCAATGCTAATTAGTCATCAATGTTTTTTTAATTCTTGATAAAAAAGTTTCTTAAATTCACTAATAAAATTTAATGTTTCAAATAAATTATCCTTTTGAATGTATTCATTGGGAAATTTTTTATTCATTAACTTTATCTTTCATATGAGGGAAAAGTAGAACATCACGAATTGTATTTTTTTCAGTTAATAACATTACTAAACGATCGATTCCTAGTCCCATACCACCTGTAGGAGGTAGCCCATATTCTAAGGCATTAATAAAATCATGATCCATTTCATTGGCTTCACTATTACCAAGATCTTTTTCTTTTAGTTGTTCTTCGAATCTTTCATATTGATCAATTGGATCATTTAATTCGCTAAAAGCATTAGCAAATTCTTTTTGTCCAATAAATAATTCAAAACGTTTAGTGAAACGTGGATCTGAATAATCTTTTTTAGCTAGTGGACTTATTTCAATTGGATGTCCATATACAAATGTAGGATTTATTAATTTTTCTTCACAATAATGTTCAAAGAAAGCATTAATAACATGTCCATATTTTTTTTGATGGTCTTCTAATTGAATATTGTGTTTTTTTGCAATTTCCACTGCTTCTTCATTTGACTTCACTTCATAGAAGTTGATTCCAGTCACATTTTTAATTAAATCAACCATATGAATTCTTTCAAATTTATTTTTTAAATTAATATCAAAATCACGATATTTATATTCATATTTGCCTAATACTTCACAACAATGTTTAATGATGTTTTCAGTTAAATCCATCATCCCTTCCATTCCTGTATAAGCAGCATAAACTTCCATTGAAGTAAACTCTGGATTATGTGTTGCATCCATACCTTCATTTCTAAAGATACGACCAATTTCATAGACTTTCTCAAATCCACCAACAATACATTTTTTCAATGGTAATTCTGTAGCAATTCTTAAATAATATTCTCTATCTAAAGCATTATGCTTAGTTATAAATGGTCTAGCGCTCGCCCCTCCAAGTGTAGGATTTAGAACTGGAGTTTCTACTTCAAAATAACCATTACTATCCATATAATTTCTAATTGTTTTAACAATTAAACTACGCTTAACAAATGTTTCCATTGAATCATTATTAACAATTAGATCAACATATCTATTTCTTGCTCTTATTTCTTCATCAACAAGACCATGATATTTTTCTGGTAAAACTTTTAAAGATTTACTAACAATTGTAATATTCTTTATATTTAAAGTTACAACTCCTGTATTTGTTTTCATTGGTGTACCTAAAATAGCAATAATATCACCAATATCAATCATTTTGAAAATTTGAAATACATTTGGATCTAATTCTTTTTTATTTGCATAAATTTGTGCAGTTCCACTAAAATCTTTTATTACACCAAAAGTTTGGCGTAGGTTCATAACCCGCCCAACTAATGTGATTGTTTCTTTGCTATCATGTAACACTTCTTTTTCAACATTTTCATACTTTTTGTTGAATTCTTCTAAACTAAAATCTCTATTTACAATTTCATTTTGAAATGGATTAAGATTCATTTCTTGCAATTGTTTTAAAGTGTTACGACGATTTAATTCTTGTTCATTAAATTTTCGTTCCATATTACAACCTATAATAATATCTTTATTGTATTAATTTTACCTATTGATGAACTAATTTTACTATTAATATTTATGGTTATGAATATTCCAATAAATAACAATAATATAATACTTATAAAAATATTAATCATAAATCAATATCTTTCTAATTTATCAGATAGCGTTGATACAATTCATCAAGTTATTAAATTAGAAATTAAAATACTTACAAGTAACAGTATATAGAAAGTAATAATTGTATTTGATATTGTTGATCTATTTTCTCTACCAAAACAATTAACAAACAATAAATATTTATTAATTTTTTTGTTAATTATTAAAAATCACAAAATTGTATTAGTTATTAAAAATATAGAAGTAATAGTTCCTAAACAATTTCACAATATTTTATTTGATTTAGCAAATTTTATGATTGGTGGCAAATAGTTTTCATTTGAAATGAATTGACAACTAAATATAAGAAATGAAATGATGCTTAAAAATATGCTAATTAATGAAAATGCCAGAAAATCTCAAATTGTTAGCTTTAAAAATATACTAAAAAGAATTTTCTTATTGATAACTTTATTTTTATTGAAATAATATTTAGTTTTAGAAATTGTTAATATTTGGTTATTATAAAAATATTTTTTATCTATATTATTTATCAATTCATTATTCTTTATTTCATTATTTAAAAATATAATTATTTGCTTATTAAATTTCTTTGAATTTTCTAAACAAAATTCATATATTTTTTTTATCTCTTCATCATTTAAATTCTTGTCAATTAAATCAAGAAAAACATATTTTTGTTTACTTTCTAAAATAAATTTAAAGAGTAGTTTTACTTTATCTAATACACTAAGTTTAGAAATTGGTACATTAAAAAAATCGTTTAAATCATTTTTGTTTTTCAATAATGGTTTATAAATTGATGATATTTTTCTAATATTTCATTTTTCATTAACTATAAAATCATCATCTAAAAAAATAAAATTTTCTGATTTAAAGTTGTTGAAACTTTCTTGATCTAAATTCATAATATTTATATCATCAACAAAACATCTACCATGTTCATAATTCTTTCTATTTTTTAAAAAAAGAAATAATGATTTAGTATACTCATTATTTTCAGTTGTTGAAATAATTACATGTTGATCACAAATATCTCATGTTAATCCATAATTTTCATATGGATTATTTACTAATTTAAATGATTCAAAATAAATCATAATTAACAATTTATAATATTATTGTTAATTATACAGGGAATAACAAGATACATGTATGATGTTTTAGTAATCGGAGCAGGTCATGCTGGTTTAGAATCTGCATTTGCATCTGCCAAGCGTGGATTAAAAACTGGATTGATAACATTATCAAAAGAAAATGTTGCAAAGATGCCATGTAATCCATCAATTGGTGGGCCAGCAAAAGGGGTAGTAACCCGTGAAATTGGAGCATTAGGCGGAATTCAAGCAAAAGCAGCTGATGCTTGTAAAATTCAAATAAAAATTCTTGGAACTTCAAAAGGTCCTGGAGTTTGAGCTTTGCGTGCACAAATAGATAAAGTAAAATATCATAATTGATTTTTAGAAGAAATTGAAAAAACCCAAAATTTAGAGTTGCTTGAAGGGGAAGTTAATCAGATTATTGTAAATAATGGCAAAGCCTCAGGATTGTATTTAGATAAAAAATTTATAAAAGCAAAAGCTATTATTATTACTTCTGGCACTTATTTATCTTCTAAAACATATCGAGGTACAGATATTAAAGATGAAGGACCAGATGGTGAAAATTATTCAAAAACATTGTCTGATAATTTAATGGAATTAGGTTTTGATTTAATTAGATTAAAGACTGGAACTCCAGCAAGAATTATTAAAAATAGTATTGATTACTCTAAAATGGAAGAAGATTTTGGTTCATTTGAACCTTTATATTTTGATCCATATCATGAAAAAAAAGAATATTCTATAAAACCAGAACCATGTTACTTATTTTACACAAATGAGACAACTCATAAAATTATTGAAGATAATATTCTGTTGTCACCAATGTATTCAGGTTTGATTAAGTCTATTGGCCCAAGATATTGTCCTTCAATTGAAGATAAAATTAAGAAATTTCCTCATCGCGAACGACATCAATTATTTATAGAACCAGAATCACTTTCTTTGGACACAATGTATCTTGGTGGTTTTTCTACATCAATGCCGGTCGATGTTCAAGATAAAATGATTAAAAGTCTAACTGGGTTAGAAAATTGTGTCATATCAAAATATGGATATGCAATTGAATATTATGCAATTGATCCACTCCAATTATTTCCAAGTTTAATGTCCAAAAAAATTAAAGGTTTATTTTTTGCTGGTCAAGTTAATGGAACCAGTGGCTATGAAGAAGCTGCTGGTCAAGGAATAGTTGCTGGGATCAATGCTGCTAATTATGTTGAAAATAAACAAATGCTTGTCTTAAAACGTAGCAATAGTTATATTGGTGTTATGATTGATGATTTAGTAACTCGTGGAATTAGTGAACCATATCGTTTATTGACAAGTAGAGCAGAATATCGATTATTTCTTCGAGATGATAATGTTAAAGAGCGATTATGTAAAATTGCATATGAGGAAAAGATGATTAGTGAATCTATATACAAAGATTTTTGCAATGAACAAGAACTAATTTCAAAACTAATCTCATTTTTACAATCTAAAACTGTTGGTCAAGTTAATGAATTGAAAAATAAAGTTGCAAAAAATAATTGTACTCTATATGACTATTTGAAGCGACCTGAAATTAATCTAAATGATATTATTTCATATATTAATTTTCCAAATTCAGATCTCATTGATTGCGAACTATCCAAATTAATTGATATTTATATAAAATTTGATGGTTATATTCGTCTTCAAAATGAAAAAATTGAGCAATTTAATCGTAGCAATGATTTAGATCTTTCTACAATTATTGATTATTCAATTATTCCAAATTTACCATTGGAAGCAATTGATAAACTAAATAAAATAAGACCATTAACAATGCAACAAGCTAAAAGAATAAGTGGCATTAATTTAGAAGATATTTTGAAAATTAAATATTATTTGGATTTAAAACGTGACTAAATTAGAATTTGAAGCAAAACTAAAAGATTTATGTCCATGAGTTGATGGTAAAGTTTTTTCTTTATTTGATTCTTATAAAAATTTGTTACAAGAATATAATAAAAAATTTAATTTAACTAGATTGGATTCTGATGATTTAATTTATGATCAATATTTTTTAGCATCATTAATTCCATTTATATATTTAGACGAATTTGATCAAAATAGTGATTTTTCATTGTTAGATATAGGGACAGGTAGCGGTATTCCAGGTGTTATTTTGAAAATTATTTTTCCTAATTTAAAAATAACACTTTTAGATTCAAATAAAAAAAAGTGCTTATTTTTGGAAATTTTGATTAATAAATTAAATTTGAAATCAATTAATATTGTTTGTGCCAGAGCAGAGAATTTTGCATATCAAAATGTTGAAACGTTTGATTATGTAACTTCTAGGGCAGTGGCAAAATTATCAATTATTTTAGAATTATCTGTTTTAAGTACAAAAATAAATGGAAAAATTATTACTTCTAAATCAATTAATTATGAAGAAGAATTATTAGATGCCAAAGATATGATTTCTCTTTTTCATTTATCTATTAATAAAGAAAAATATTTTAACTTTAGCGATCATCAATATATAGTTACTAGCTTTTTGAAGAATAAAGCGACACCTTCTAACTTCCCAAGAATTTGATCAAAAATAAAAAAATAGAAAAAAATAGAAAAAATTTAAAAAAAATAATAATCATGTGTTAATATTTATCTTGTGTTGTCTTGAAATACAAAAAAATAATTTGCATTTCTTGATAATAGTTTGTTCTTTGAAAACTTAATAGAATCCGTCAATTTTTGAGAGTTTGATCCTGGCTCAGGATTAACGCTGGCGGCATGCCTAATACATGCAAATCGAACGAAGTACTTGTACTTAGTGGTGAACGGGTGAGTAACACGTATCCAATCTACCCTTAGGTTGGGGATAACTAGTCGAAAGATTAGCTAATACCGAATATCAATATTACTATCGCATGAGAAAATATTGAAAGATCCGTTTGGATCGCCTTTGGATGAGGGTGCGGCATATCAGATAGTTGGTGAGGTAATGGCTCACCAAGTCAATGACGTGTAGCTGTACTGAGAGGTAGAACAGCCACAATGGGACTGAGACACGGCCCATACTCCTACGGGAGGCAGCAGTAGGGAATTTTTCACAATGGGCGAAAGCCTGATGGAGCAATGCCGCGTGAATGATGAAGGTCTTATAGATTGTAAAATTCTTTTATTTGGGAAGAAAAACTAAAGTAGGAAATGACTTTAGTCTGACTGTACCATTTGAATAAGTATCGGCTAACTATGTGCCAGCAGCCGCGGTAATACATAGGATGCAAGCGTTATCCGGATTTACTGGGCGTAAAACGAGCGCAGGCGGGTTAACAAGTTTGGTATGAAAGGCTTTTGCTTAACGAAAGTTTGTATCAAAAACTGTTAATCTAGAGTGTAGTAGAGAGTTCTGGAATTCCATGTGGAGCGGTGGAATGCGTAGATATATGGAAGAACACCAGTGGCGAAGGCGAGAACTTAGGCTATCACTGACGCTTAGGCTCGAAAGTGTGGGGAGCAAATAGGATTAGATACCCTAGTAGTCCACACCGTAAACGATGGTTATTAAATGTCGGTGCGATTTGCATCGGTGTTGAAGCTAACGCATTAAATAACCTGCCTGGGTAGTACATTCGCAAGAATGAAACTCAAACGGAATTGACGGGGACCCGCACAAGTGGTGGAGCATGTTGCTTAATTTGACGATACACGTAAAACCTTACCTAGGTTTGACATCTCCTGCAAAGTGATAGAAATATCATGGAGGTTAACAGGAAGACAGGTGGTGCATGGTTGTCGTCAGCTCGTGTCGTGAGATGTTGGGTTAAGTCCCGCAACGAGCGCAACCCCTGTTGTTAGTTACTTTATCTAACGAGACTGCTACCGCAAGGTAGAGGAAGGTGGGGATGACGTCAAATCATCATGCCCCTTATATCTAGGGCCGCAAACGTGCTACAATGGACGATACAAACTGTTGCCAAATCGTAAGGTGGAGCTAATCAGAAAAGTCGTTCTCAGTTCGGATTGAGG